>CAYWNR010000159.1:2969-4051 GCA_964459705.1 uncultured Gemmatimonadaceae bacterium
TCGCGGATCCGCTCCAACGGCGGGAAGATCGTACCCTGCGCCAGGTACTCCTCGGTCACGAGGTGGGCCAGCGTGCGCGCCGCGATGTAGAACATCTCGTCCGTGACATGCTTGGCCCGGGACGCGATCACGCCAAGCCCCAAGCCGGGGAAGATGTAGGCGTTGTTCCCTTGCCCCGGGATGTAGGTCTTCCCGTTGTACTGGCAGGGTGGGAATGGGCTCCCGCTCGCGAAGATCGCCCGGCCGTCGGTGTAGCGGTACGCCTGATCGGCCGTGCACTCCGCCTTCGCGGTCGGGTTCGACAGACTGAAGATCATGGGCCGCTCGTTGAACTCGGCCATCTTGCGGATGATCTGCTCCGTGAACGTCTGCGGCTGGCCCGACACGCCGATGATGCACGTCGGCTTCAGCGCGTCCACGATGTCCTCGAGCGGCTTGATGAAAGCATGGTCGTGCGCATAGGGCTGCTTGTGGTGCGCCAAGTCCGTGCGGGACTTCACCACCAGGCCCTTGGAGTCCACGAACCAGATGCGGCTTCGGGCCTGTTCGGCGCTGATTCCCTGTTTCATGATGGCGGAGACGATCAAGTTGCCGATGCCGCTCGCGGCCTCGCCGGCGCCGTAAAACAGGATCTGCTCTTCCTGGAGGGGGCGCTTCGTGAGCCGGTTGGCGGCGATCAACCCCGCGAGGGTCACACCCGCCGTGCCCTGAATGTCGTCGTTGAACGTGCAGATGCGCTCGCGGTACTTCTCGAGCAGATGGATGGCGTTCTCGGTGGCGAAATCCTCGAACTGCAGGAGAACGCCCGGGAACGCCTCCTGCACGGCCGTCACGAATTCGTCGACGAAGTCGTCGTATGCGGCGCCGCGGAGGCGCTTCTCCAGGAGCCCGAAGTAGAGCGGGTCGCTGAGAAGCGTGGCGTTGTTTGTGCCGACGTCCAGGGTGATCGGGAGGGAGCGCTCTGGGTGGATGCCCGCCAGCGCGGTGTACAGCGAGAGCTTGCCCACCGGAATGCCCATGCCCTGGGCGCCGAGGTCCCCGAGGCCCAGAATGCGCTCGCCGTCGGTGACCACGATGACGTC
>CAYWNR010000159.1:4151-5999 GCA_964459705.1 uncultured Gemmatimonadaceae bacterium
TTCTCGATGATCCGGGCTTGTTGCTCGCGAATGGTGAACACCCGAGGCGGGAGCAATCCTCGAAGACCGAGGGCGTCGCGCTCCGCTTCGGTAAAGGCCGTTCCCTTGTTCAGCGTCGGATCGTGCAGGAGATCGGCGCCGGTAGGGAGACTCTGAGTAGCCGTCACGTGGAAACTCCGGTAGGACGTGGTATGCGCACGCGATATTTACGTGTCTAGAGTTAAGATATCGTGAGGATTCTCTGTCTCAACAAGGAGCCGGGGCGGAATGGTCCGAGGATTCGAGAACGGGAGAGGCGGGATGCGTGGGAGCAGGCCGTTGCGGTTTGCCGGGTTCCGGGTGGCTGGGGCTGCAGTCCTGGTGGCTGCGGCCTGCCTGGTGGCGTGCAGCGAGACGCCGCAAGCGCCCGAGCCAGCCGTCTATTACACGGCCCGGTTCGTGATTCTGGACGAGACCGACGCGCCCCAGGACCTGATCGACACCATTGGAGCCCATCTGGAATCCGAGTTGGATCGGACCGCGGCGTTCCTGCCGGAATTCCCGATCCCCACGGACACCATGGTGTTCCACTTGCTGGAGGGGAGCGGGCTGCCCTACGTGTCGCCGGGGACCTTGGAACTGACCGAATGGCGCGATGACCTGGCCCTGGAGTACCTGCCGCACCTCTTCGTGCACCTGCTCACGGGCTACACGCACCTCTCCTTCCTCGAGGAGGGCATCGCGGTGTACGCCACGGAAATCCTCGAGCCGGACTCGCGCGTCACCCATCCGTACCGGGGGCAACCGCCGCATGCGTGGGTCTCCCTGTTCGAAGCCAACGGATCGACCATTCCCCTGTCGACGGCGCTCGCCGCCGAGAACCTCGGGTACGACTACGGTGGGTCGTCGCCCGACGCGTCCGCCTGGCAGCTCTTCATCGAGGCCGGCAGCCTCACGCGCTGGGTATTCGAAGCATACGGCCGCGACATCTGGTTCCGCCTCTACGACCTCCAAGCCCTGGGTGTGGCACTCGGTGGATCCTCAGTGGACATCGAACGCGACTGGCTCGCCGCGGCGCGTGCGCAATACCCGATACCGATGGCCTGCGAGGAGGCGCTCGCCACCCGCGGGCCCCTAACCCAGCGGGAGCGGTTCTGGTGTGCGCGGGCGCGGGGGGAGTAGCCCTGCGGGAAGGACGACGGGATCGACCGGATAAACGGGATGGACGGGATGCTGCCTTGACGAGGTGACCAGCACCCACGCAAGATCCCGTGCATCCCGTTCACCCCATCCGTCCCGTTCTCGGCACATGTCCCCAGCTCCGTTCCGCATCGACCTCCACGCGCATACCCGCCGGTCCCACGACGCGTGGACCTCGCCGGCGCAGTTCGTCCGCCGCGCCGCCGCCGCCGGGATCGATCGGATTGCGGTGACCGACCACGGCACCCTGGATGGGGCGCGCGCCGCCGCGGCGGTGGATCCCGAACGCATCATTGTGGGCGAGGAGATGCGGTGCCTGGAAGGCGTGGACCTGATCGGGCTGTTTCTCACCACCACCATTCCCGACGGACGGACGGCGCGCGACACGGCCGAGGCCATCCATGCGCAAGGCGGAGTCGTGTATGCCCCGCACCCCTTTGCCTATCTCCGGCAGGGCGCGGAGCGGGCCGCTCTGGTGCTCCAGCTCGCGGACGTGGTCGAGGTCTTCAATAGTCGGGCGTTCGTGCCGCGTTGGAACCGTCAGGCACGCGAGGCCGCACGCGAGGCCGGACTGCCGGGGTTCGCCAGCTCGGACGCCCACTTCCCATGGGAGATTGGTCGGGCGTGGACCGAGCTCCCGCCGTTTACCGACGCAAGGAGCTTCTTGGA
>CAYWNR010000159.1:6099-7689 GCA_964459705.1 uncultured Gemmatimonadaceae bacterium
GACCGGCACGCACCGCCCCCACCGTGGTGACCGAATTGTCGAACACCACCGTGTCCGGTGTGACCGCACGCGACTCCGCGAGTTCCGCAAACGTGGCACGCGGGACCCGGGCAACCCCCTGGGGGCCGCGATAGTGCACTGGGCCGTTGTCGAGCAGGGCCATCCCGAGGGCGCGTTCCTGCTCCCGGAGCCTCCGCGTGAGCGCGTCGACCGAACAGCCGGACACACCGGCCGCCGCCTCGTCCGCCGCGACCAGGAGAAACCGGTCGTGGCAGAGGTCGCGCGCGCACGTGAGCGGCGTCCCATGCGCGGTCCATTGGTCCAGGAACGCGTCCACCTCGCCAAGCAGTGTGTCCCGCTGCGCTGGCGTGAGCGAGCGCTCGGCCGAGAAGATCCAGAGCCGGGCGGAATCGGGCAGCGCGTCGAATGTCGTGCGTGGCATGCTGGGGCTCCTGTGTATAGCTACGGGATAGACGGGATAAGCGGGATGGACGGGATGTGGCTCCGCGACCCAGGCATCCCGTTCATTCCATCCGTCCCGTCACTCCATCTATCCCGGCAGTAGTTTCTCCACTCGGACCCATCAACATCGGACCAAGGAATAGTGCCGTCATGCCCCGTAATGTACTGACCCCTCCAATCCGCCTGCTGCTCGGGCCCGGACCGTCGAACCCCGACCCGGTCGTGGCCGCGGCCATGAGCGCACCGCTCGTTGGACACCTCGACCCGTACTTCCTGGGCGTCATGGATGAGACCATGGCCGACCTGCGCACGGTGTTCGGGACCACGAATCACCACACCATCCCGATGTCCGGGACCGGGACGGCGGGGCTCGAAGCCATCATGTTCAACCTGCTCGAGCCGGGTGACGAGGCGGTGGTCGGCATCGCCGGCTATTTCGGCCAGCGAGTGGCCGAGCTGGCCGAGCGGGCCGGGGCCACGGTGCGGCGGATCGAGGTGCCGCTCGGCGAGGTCATCCCGGCCGATCGCGTCGCCGCGGAGCTCGCGCGCGGTCGTCCGAAACTCGTGGCCCTCGTCCACGCCGAGACCTCGTCGGGCGCACACCAGCCGCTCGACGAGATCGGTCGCCTGGTGCGTGGTGCGGATTCCCTGTTCGTGGTGGACTGCGTGACGTCGCTGGGTGGAATGGCGGTGGATGTGGATCACCGCCTCATCGACGCGGCCGGTTCCTGCTCGCAGAAGTGTCTCGGCTGCCCGCCCGGCCTGGGACCCGTGACGGTGGGGCCGCGCGCCATGAACGTGGTGAATACGCGCCACTCCAAGGCGGCGACCTGGTACCTGGACTTCAAGCTGCTGTTCCAGTACTGGGGAGAGGCCGGCGGGCCGCGCGACCGCGCGTTCCACCACACGGCCCCCGTAGCCAACATCTATGGATTCCGCGAAGCGTTGCGCCTCGCGGTGGATGAGGGCTTGGAGGCACGCTACGCGCGTCACCGCGCGGCGCACGACCGGCTCGTGGCGGGTCTCGACCGCCTCGGTCTGTCGCTGTTCACGCCGCCGGCGCACCGGCTCCCCATGCTCAACGTCATCAACATCCCGGATGGCGTGGACGACGGGAAGGTGCGGCGC
>CAYWNR010000160.1:0-7685 GCA_964459705.1 uncultured Gemmatimonadaceae bacterium
ATCAGCACCGGGTGGACCCGCACACGCCGATCGAAGACACCGTGGGCGCGATGGCGGAGCTGGTGCACGCGGGGAAGGTGCGCTACCTGGGACTGTCCGAAGCGGCCCCCGCAACCATCCAGCGCGCCCACGCCGTCCATCCGATCACGGCACTCCAGACCGAGTACTCCTTGTGGACCCGCGATCCCGAGCGGGACGTGCTCGCCACCTGCCGTGACCTCGGCATCGGGTTCGTCGCCTACAGCCCGCTCGGCCGCGGGTTTCTGACCGGCCGATTCAACAGCGTGGACGATCTGTCACCGGAAGACTTCCGCCATACGCACCCGCGATTCCAGGGGGAAAACCTCCGACGGAATCGAGAACTGGTCCGGCAGGTCGAGGGGATCGCGCGGGAACTCGGATGCACCGCCGCGCAGCTCGCGCTCGCGTGGGTGTTGGCACAAGGAGACGACGTCGTTCCCATTCCCGGCACGACGCGGCGGGACCACTTCGATCACAATCTGGCAGCGCTCGAGTTACGACTCTCCCCCAGCATCCTCCGGCGTCTCGCGGACGCGGTGCCCCCGGACGTCGTGGCCGGGCCGCGATACGGCGAGCGGGCGATGCAGGCTGTGCACCGGTAGCGCTTACCGAGCCGCGGCACGCTCCGCCTTCGCGGACGGGACGGCACCATCAGCCCGCGCGGCATCAGGAACGACGCGACCGCGGTGCCGCCGGCTCCACGAGGATTTTCGCGGCCGCTGAGAGGCCGAGCGAAACAGGCTTCCGCCGCGGGATGCGCAGCCGTACGGTGTCCGCCGCCGGCTCGCGCGCGGCCACGGTGACTGTCGCGCCCGGCACGAGGCCGTGGCGGTCGGCCAACTGGAGAAACTCCGGGTTCTGATCCAGGATCCGGACAACGCGCTGGGCCTGCTCCGTGGGGCAGTCGGCGAGGCTGTGATGTTCGCGCGTGCGCAGCCGCCCCTTACGGGGAATCGGGTCGCCGTGCGGATCCGCGTCCGGCTGGCCGAGGACTGCGTCCATCCGCTCGAGGACGCGATCCGAGATCGCGTGCTCCAGCACGTCGGCTTCGTCGTGCACCACCGACCAATCCAGCCCGAGCACCTTCACCAAGAACAACTCCACGAGCCGGTGGCGGCGCAGCACGTGGAGGGCGAGCTGCTCGCCGCTCGCCGTGAGACGGACCCCCTGTCGGGGTTCGTACTGGACGAGTCCCGAGTCGGCGAGCGCCTTCATCATGGACGTCGCCGTACCCGGCACCACCCCCATGATCGTCGCGAGCTGCCCCATCAGGATCATGGAGCCGCCGGCCTCCTGCTGCGCCATGTAGAGGCGCTTCAGGTAATCCTCGACGGTGCTGCTGGCCACTGGTCCCTCCGGCCTGACCTCGCCCGCACGATATCCTCCGGGCCATGCCTTGACAATTCTTTGACCGGTATCGAATATGTATTTTGACAAATCAAAATCAACACCCCGCACCGGACCGCCCCCCATCGATGCCACCGCTCCTGCCATTCGCCGTTGCCCTGCTGTTGTCGAGCCCGACGGGGCCCACCGCTCCGCCCGCGGTGCGCGATGACAGCGTTGTGCGCTCCCTTCGCCCACCACTCCGGGGGTTCAGCGCCGATCGGCCGGACGTGACGGAGAGCCCCTACACGGTCCCCGCCGGACACGTCCAGGTGGAAGCCAGTTTCGTGGAGTATGAGCGGGCCACCGAGGCGGACGGACACACGCACGCCATCGCCGTTTTCCCAACGAACCTCAAGCTCGGCCTAACCCGCACCCGCGACATCCAACTCATCGTCAGTCCCTACCTGCGTCGCTCGGCGGGGGGGGGCGCTGCGGGATCCGTGGGGGGCGTGGGCGACCTCACGGCGCGGGCCAAGGTGAACCTGGCCGGGAACGACGGCGGCCGGGTTGCGGTCGCGCTGCTGCCGTTCGTGCGGCTTCCCATGGGCGCCGCCGACGTAACCGCCGGCCGGGTCGAGGCCGGTCTCATCCTCCCGGTCGCCGTACGCGACCTGCCCGGTGGGTTCGAGCTCGGGACGATGGCCGAATTCGATGTGGACCGCGACACGCGGGACGTTCGGTTTGGGCTCGATGTCGTACACTCACTCACGGTGGGCCACGCGCTGATCGGCGATCGAGCGAGCGGCTACCTCGAGTATGTCGGCAGCACAGGCATCCGCACGGGTCGGGGATACGCCGTCTCCGTGGACGGGGGCCACCTACGCGGTGCGGCGCACCGTGCAGTTTGACACCGGCCTCATGCTGGACCTCTCGCAGCCGGCAGCCGCGTTCACGGTGTTCGCTGGGCTCGCGTTCCGCGTATGACCGCCGGCTCGGCCGTCTCGCTCGAGGGGATGCATCGCACCGTCGCGGTGCCTCGGCCCGGCGACGGGTTCTGGAGGCAGTGGCGGGCCTACGCCGGCCCGGCGCTTCTCGTGAGCGTCGGCTACATGGATCCCGGCAACTGGGGGACGGATCTGGCGGGCGGGGCGTTGTACAAGTACGGCCTGCTCTGGGTGGTGGCGGCGGCGAGCCTCATGGCCATCGTGCTCCAGGTGCTCTCCGCCCGGTTGGGCGTGGTGACTGGGAAAGACCTGGCCCAGGCGTCCCGCGATTGGTACCCGCGCTGGACCCGCTGGCCCAACTGGTTGCTCTGCGAGCTGGCGATCGGCGCCTGCGACCTGGCGGAGGTGCTCGGCAGCGCGGTCGCGTTGAACCTGTTGTTTCACATTCCGCTGTTCTGGGCCGTGCTCATCACGGCGGGGGACGTGTTCCTGCTCCTCGCGCTGCAGCGCTTTGGGGTGCGAACGGTCGAGGCGGTCGTGGTATTGCTCATCGCGACCATCGGCGTGTGCTACTTCATCGAGATCTTCGTCCTGCCGCGCACGGGACCAAGCTTCTCGGAGATGGGGCATGCGCTGGTGACGCCTGGGCTCCGCCAGGCCGGGATGGCGTACGTCGCCATCGGGATCATCGGGGCGACCGTGATGCCCCACAACCTCTACCTCCACTCCGCCCTGGTGCAGAGCCGGCAGGTGCCCGACGATCGCGACGCGGTCCGGACGGCCATCAAGTACAACACGATCGATTCGACCGTGGCCCTCTCGCTCGCGTTTCTCGTCAACGCAGCCATTCTCGTCCTGGCGGCGAACGTCTTCTTTGGGCGCGACAGTGTCGTGGTGGCCGGCGGGGAGGTGGTGCACTTCGCCGAATCGAGCGACTGGATTCGGGTCGCCTATCTGACCCTGGCCCCGTTGCTCGGCACCGCCGCGGCGAGCATCCTGTTCGCGGTCGCCCTGCTCGCGAGCGGTCAGAGCAGCACCATCACCGGAACGCTCGCCGGCCAGGTCGTCATGGAAGGGTTCATGCGCTGGCGGGTGTCGCCGTGGGTGCGCCGCCTGATCACGCGCGCGCTCGCCATTCTCCCCGCCATCCTGATCATCGGCATCCGCGGCGACGGCAGCGTCAACGACTTGCTCACCTTGAGCCAGGTCGTGCTGGCGCTCCAACTCCCGCTCGCGATGTTCCCCCTGCTGCATTTCACCAGCTCGCGCAGGCGCATGGGCGCCTGGCGGAGCGGTGCGTTGCTCCTGATCGCGGGATGGGGCAGCGCGCTGCTGATCACGGCCATGGACGTGTACGGCCTCCCCGACTCGCTCCGCGAGGCGTGGCGCGTGATCGCGGGAGGCTAAGGCTGGAAGCCCGCGCCGCCTCCGACCCCGCGGGATAAATCCGCGGCTCAGCGCTCCCGCATGCAGCGGGGACGCCCGGCCGCTTTACGCGGCAGAGGCCGAGCGGCGGCTTCACGCCGCCGATTCCCGGGCGGGAGCCTGACGCTCCCTCGACACGCCTTCGCGTCCCGCCCCCCGGGGTCAAGGCACGATCGGCCGCACCTTCAACCCCGTGTGCTTGGCCGCGAACGCCCAGATGTCGGCCTGCTCGGCAATGCGCCGGTCGAGCGGACGGTAGCCGTGGCTTCCCTGCGCCTCGATGCGGATCAGCACGGGACGGTCGCAGCCCGGCACGTGCGACTGGTCCGCCTGCATGGTCGCCGTGAACTTGAATGAGTGACTCGGCACCACGCGGTCGTCGTGATCCGCGGTCGTCACGAGGGTTGCCGGGTAACACACGCCCTGCTTGATGTTCTGGAGCGGGGAGTACGCGCGCAGATATTTGAATGCCACCGGATCGCTCGACGCGCCGTACTCGGTGGCCCAGGCCGCGCCGCCGGTGAACCGATCATAGCGCAACATGTCCATCACGCCCACCTGCGGCACCGCCGCGGCGTACAGGTCCGGGCGCTGCGTCATGACGGCACCCACCAGGAGACCGCCATTCGATCCGCCATTGATTGCCAGGTGCGCCGACGACGTGTAGCGCTCGTGAATGAGGTATTCGCCCGCGGCAATGAAGTCGTCGAACACGTTCTGTTTCTTCTCGAACATCCCCGCGTGGTGCCACGTCTCGCCGTACTCGCCGCCACCGCGGATGTTCGCCACGGCGTATACCCCGCCCTGTTCCACCCACGCAATCACACTGGGGTTGAAGCTCGGCGTGATGCTGATGTCGAAGCCGCCGTACGCGTAGAGCATGGTGGGGTTCGCGCCGTTCTTGACCATGTCCTTGCGGTGCGTGACGAACATCGGGACGCGCCTCCCGTCCTTGCTGTGGTAGAAGACGCGCTCCGTCGTGAACAGCGCTGGGTCGAACGTGAGCTTGGGCGGATCGAAGGCCCGGCTCGTGTTCGATGCCGCGTCATACACGTACGAGGTGGTCGGCTGCAACGGTGACGTGAACGCGTAGAACAGTTCCGGCCGATCGAAGCGCCCGACGATGCCGCTTGCGCTCCCGAGCCCTGGCAGGACCACTTCGCGAGCGTTCGAGCCGTCGAGCGCGTACAGCCGCACGACCGACGCCACGTCCTGTAGTGTCAGCACGCCGATCTGGCCCGCCACCAGCGACGCCCCCTCGATAGGCTGCGTGCCCTCCGGAATCACCGTCTTCCAGTTGGCCGGCGCCGGGCTGGCCAGGGGAACGACGACGATCTTCCGATTCGGCGCGTCCTTGTCCACCTGCATGTAGAGCTGACCGTTCACGACACCGAGGGGGAAGTAGTTCCCGTCGTGACCCGTGACGATCGGAGTGATCGGTGCTCGGAGATTCGGATGCATCGGGTCGCCGAGGTCGGCGACATAGACCTCGTTCTTGTCGGTCCCTCTCGACGTGAGCACGAAGAGGTACTGCCCACTCTCATCCACGCCGCCGAAGACGAACCAGGTCGGGTTATCCGGCCGCTGATAGATCTCGACGTCCGCCGACTGCGGCGTGCCGAGCCGGTGGTAGTACAGCGTCTGATGCTCGAGCTTCACTTCGAGCTGCTTCCCCGCGGGCGGCGTGGGAAACCGTGAGTAGAAGAAGCCTTGGCCGTCCTTGGTCCAGGAGGTCCCACTGAACTTGACCCAGCGGACGGTGTCGGACGTCGGCTGCCCGGTCGCGAGGTCGCGCACGGAGAGGGTCACCCAATCCGATCCCCCCTCACTCAAGCCCACCGTGTAGTGTTTCCCGTCGGGCGCGGGGGTGAAATCGGAGAGCGCGGTGGATCCGTCCGGGGAGAGCTGGTTCGGATCCAGCACCATGGTCTCGGCGCCGTCCAGGGTCACGCGCGAGTACCACACACTCTGGCGCTGGAGGCCAGAGTTCTTGGTGTAGAACCAGTGCCCGCCCTCCCAGAAGGGGACGCTGGTCCGCGCGTAGTTGTAGAGCGCGGTGATGCGGGTGTTGAAGAAGTCGCGCCCGGGAAGCGACGCTAGGTAGGGCATGGTCACGGCGTTCTGGGCCTTCACCCAGCCGGCCACCTCCGGGCCGTCGATCTCCTCGAGCCAGCGGTAGGGATCCGCGACCTTCGTGCCGTGGTAGTCGTCCACCGTATCCACTGTGCGGGTCACGGGATACGTCAGGCGCGTCTGCTGCGCCTGCGCGAAAGGAGCGAAGCCAAGCGCGCCCAGGACGAACAGGCGCGCCGCCACCGAGGGAGACCAAGGACGAGACATGGACGGCTCCAAGATGCTGGAAGGACGCGACCGGTATCAGCAAACCGAGACTAGCCAGCCTCCCACGCGGCGTCAACGCGGCGACGGCGGCGTGCGGCGCGCGTCGCAGGTCGAAACGCGTTGGTCGACCTGATACTATTGAGACCATGACGCGCATCGAACGTCGCGACGGCGGCGACCGCTGGGCCCGGCTCACCGGGGTCCTCCTGCCCGCGTTCGTGCTGGCGAGTTTCGGCGCCCTTCCCGCTGCGGCACAGGTCAACATCGAGGCACTGCGTCGCGACACGTTGCCTCCCGGCTTCTCCGCGACTCTCGGTGCGGACTTCTCCGCCCGAACGGGCAATGTCGACCTCGTCCAGCTCAGGATCGTCGGCCGCTCGGACTTCATCGCCGGTCGCACGACCGTCTTTCTCGTCGGCAATACTGCGGTCGGCCTGCTGAGCTCGACCCGGTTCCTGAGCACGGGGTTGCTGCATCTGCGCCAGAGCTACGCCGTGCGCCCCTGGCTGCTCTCCGAGTCGTTCGCGCAGGTCAACTACGATCGCGCGCGACTGCTCGAACTTCGGGACCTCGTTGGCGCGGGTGTGCGCGCCCGCCTTGCGAACAACGCGCGTGCGCGGGTGTGGGTGGCCACCGGCGTCATGTTCGAGCACGAGCGGCTCGATTTGCCGGCCGGCTCCGTCCACCCGGCGCGAGTGTCGGTGCTGCGTTCGAGCAGCTATGGCGCACTGCGGGTGCGACCGGCGGGGAACTTGGTGCTGGCGAGCACGACGTACGTGCAACCACGGTTCGACCACCCCGAGGACGTGCGCGTCCTCGAGGACTTTGCCCTCTCGGTGGCCGTGAGCCGCGCCTTCACCATCACCGTCTCGTTCGACCTTCACTACGACAGTCGACCGCCCGACGGCATCGAGTCACTCGATACCACGCTGCTGAGCGGCTTTCGGATGAGCTTCTGAGGCGTCTGCCGCGCCGGTGTCGCGATGGTGCGGCCGGAAAGCGCGATGCTCGTGTCGCGCACCGCGGCCGTGACGGCACGCGTGAAACCTCGTGGCCCGGCTGATAGTATTGATCGCATGGCGCTCATTGAATGTCCCGAATGCGGCACGGTGGCCTCGACCGAAGCAACCTTCTGCCCGCAATGCGGATTCCCGATCAAGAAACTCAAAGAGCGGGGATCCAGGGAGCACAGCGGCCCCCCAGTCATTCCCTTCACCATGCTGGACGTCACCAAGTCCATCGTGGGCCGTTTGGTGTTCGGGGGACTCGTGCTCGCCAGTGGCATCGGGTTCGACGCGCCGCCCGTCATCATGCTCGCGTTGGTGGCCTGGGGTTCGGCGGTCCCGCTCTACATCAAAGCGCGTCGGGCCCATCGACTGGGACCGTTCGCGGGTCACCGCCAGATCGAGCAGGCCGTCGTCAAGCAACTCACCGAAGCGCGCGACGAGACGCGACGCGAGTTGGCAGGAATCGACGCGAATGCCAGCCGCATCGCCGAGCTGGAGGAACGGCTCGATTTCATGGAGCGGCTGCTGGCGAGGTATCGGGAACCGGCGTGACCGATAGCCGATGGCCGATAGCCGATAGCCGATAGCCGATAGCCGATAGCCGATAGCCGATAGCCGA
>CAYWNR010000161.1:0-7650 GCA_964459705.1 uncultured Gemmatimonadaceae bacterium
GCAATGATGAACGCTTCGCCCCACGTCAATCGGCCGCCGCCGCCCGCGCCCCAGGCGAGGTGGGTCAGGCGGAACGGCTCACCGCGTCCCCAGACGCGCCCAGCATCGCAGAAGAGCACCGCACCCGGCCGGAATTGCTGGTGGAGAAAGTGGAACCGCGAACCGCGGAGCCGCAACTCGACGTTGGCCAGCGCGCGACGGGAGTCGAGGCGGCGGTTGCGCAGCACGCCGCGTACGGTGCCTTCCCCGCCGAATCCCTGGAGATCGCCGAACGCCGTCCCGATGTCGCCCAGCATGGTGACCGGCATCGTTCCGTAGACCGACTCCGCCAGCACGCGCGCCGCCACGCGGAGCCAGTCCGTGACCGGAGCGTAGCCGCGCACGGTCCCGGTGACGCGTGTGAACGCGGTCGCGCTGCCAAGCGCCGTGAGCCCCTGCCAGACGAGGACCCCGGCCCAGATGCCGCGACTCGGATCCCGCTCCTGATCGCGCGAATCGAACTCGAGCCCGACGTTCAGCCCGACGGTCGTCGTGGCGGCGTCGGTGGCCGGGAACACACCGGCCGCGGAATCGAGGGCGAAGCGCGTGTCCGCCCCCCGGGAGTGCGCGTCGTTCCGATGCGCGGCCACACCGCCGAGCACACGCACGTGGCCCGCGGGCCGCCACTGGAGGGTCACGCTACCGGTCACCCGATTCCGGTGGTAGGTGTACGCGTTCGGTCCGGAATCCGGTAAGGCGAGCATCGGGTCGTAGGGAGTCTCGTTGCCGATCCCGAAGTACGGAGAGCAACAATCACGATCGAGCGCGGCCAGGACGCTCAGTCGCAGTGTGGGCAACAGGTACGGGATGTCCACGAACACGCGCAGCGTGTTGTGTCCACCGGTGGTGAAGAACGCCAGCGGCTCGACGGCCCAGCGGTAGGGATCGCGCGTGCCGTCGCCGTGGCCGTAGACGCCCGCCACCACGCCGTAGCCGAATCCCTCGTCCGAGTTGTAATTGACCGCGGGCAGCGCCGAGACGCGCGTGCCGGTCAACCGCTCCTGTGCCGAAAGTGGTAACGCCGACGCGCCGAGCGCAGCGACGATCAGGACGACCCGCATGGGGAGATCCACGCGACCAGGCTATCGCGCAATGACTTGTATGCGGAGTCGGCATTCTGCCACCGCTCGACCGCGTCCGGCCCGACGGCGCAGACGAGCTCGGTGTTGCCGTGGGCGTGGGCGAGCTTTGCCCGCAAGTAACGGGCGTATGTCTCGAACGCCCAATCCAGCTCCGCCGCCTTGGGTGCGCCGCTCGGCCAGTCACCTGGCCAGTCGGCGGCCTCGTACCATCGCCACGCGGCATCTGCTGCCGCCGCCGAGTCGCGTTGGGCGAGCCAGCGCCCGCGGTTCAGGTACAGCGCCACTCGCACCAATGGATCGGCGATGCCGTGGTGCGAGTCCACCGATGAACGCAGGGAATCCGTCACGTGCAGGGCCGTGGCCGTGTCGCCACGTGCCGCGTCGAGCAGGGCGTCCGAGAAGCGAGCAAGAAACGGCGACGCTCCGATGGCGCGCACCGTTTGCGCGTGCTGCTTCGCCGCCGCGACGTCGCCCACGGCGAGCGCGTCCAACAATAGGGTCCACGCCGCGCGGGCACCCTGCGTGCCTTCGGTAATCTCCGCAAGCCGCGCCCGCGCGGCGTCTGCCCGCCGCCCGTCGGAGCTACCCGGCAGGTGGAGCGCCGGTAGCGCAACGGCCCACTGGAGCCCCTGCAAGGTCATCTCACGGGTCGTGTCGGGATCGCCCGCGGCGCCAGCGGCTGAATCCAACATCTCGAAGGCGCTGCGAACCCTGCCGAGCGCGAGCAAAGCCAGGCTTTGGGCGGTAAGGCCCTGGAACCGGCTACCCGGGTCGCGCGACGCGGCTGCGCCAAAGTACAGTTGCGCGTCGGGCACAGCGAACGCCAGGGCCAGGCGCAGCATGATGGCGACGTTCTGCAACCCATCGCCCTTCGCCCCCAGCGCCTGTTCGCGCGCCCGCCGCTTCTCCACAGGCGATCCGAACCGTTCTATTATCGCCAGCCCGAGGAGCGGCCCGAACGCCTGCCCTCCCGCTTCTTGGTAGTGGACGAGCGCCGACTGTGCTTCCGGTGCATTGCCGAGACGGATCTCCGCCCACGCAAGCATCTCGTGGACCGGCGACAATCCCGGGTTTTCAGTCGCCGCCGCGTTCAGGGTGGCGACCGCGCTGTCCAGCCCCAAGCCAAAGAGCGGGCCGCGGGAGAACAGCTCGTTTCCGAGCAGGAGCTTCGGGTACGCGTCGTATCCAAAGGCCTGCACCGCGGTGTCGTAGATCGCCAGTCGCTTGGGAACCGTGGGCGCGAATTCCGCCTCGATGAGCAGGGGGTCCAGATCGCCGAGGTTCCTCGCGGACTGAGATCGGGCCATGTATGCCCTCTCCAGGTGCGCCCCGGCGTCCTGCGCGTCCTGCGCGGTACACGACCGCCCCCACCGGCAGACGTTGTAGAGGCTCCACCACGCGCGCGCCGGCGCCTTCGACGAGTCGAGCGTTATGGACCGCCGAAATGCCTCCTCGGCTGCACGCCAATTGTCACGCGCGAACGCGGCCCGTCCGTCGAGATAGGCGTTGATGGCGTCCACGTTGCCGTACGGCGCGCAGGCGAAGGCGGATCTGCGGTCGGGTTTGACCGCGTCTATGACTTCTATCGCGATCAGGCATCCCAACTCGCCGCGATGCGTCACCAGGCCTTCCACGGGCCGTGACAGCCGACGAATCGTGCCGTCTCGCTCAACCACCCTCCCGGTCACGACGACCGAATCACCGAACACGGACGCGTGAGCCTGCACGATCGCGCGGGTTCTCAGTGCGGCCCACGCCTCGGGTGGCAGGGATTCCCCCTTGACGTGCTCTGCCGCCCACGGCGCGAACTGATCGACGGGCGTCACAGCAAGGCGGGATTTCCCGAATCCCTCCGCGAGTTGCAGTTCGGTGGCCCGCACGAGACTGGTGCCAAGCTCGGGGTCGCCCCCCTCGACGCTGAAGGGCAACAGTGCGACTTCACTGGTGTCAGCGGGGATGAGCTGGGGCCCGGGCCCGGGAGGCCAGACAATGCGAGCCAGAATCGCGAGAAGGATCACCGCGGCCGCGGCGGCCGCGACGCGCGGAATGACCGCCGGAGCCGCGGCGTTCCTCAGCGCCCGCGCGATCGCACGCGCGTCGGGCCGCCGGTCTGCTTCGAGGGCGAGGGCTCTCCGCAGCACCTTCGCGAGGCGCCGCGACACATCGTCCCACCGTCCGAGCGCCGGGTCCTTGAGGTGTGCGTCCCATTCCCGCCCGGTGACCATCTCGTACAGGACCATCCCGATGGCGTAGATGTCGGACGCGCCGGTCACCTCCGAGATCACCTTCTGCTCGGGCGACATGTAGCGGGGAGTCCCGGGAAGCTCCCCGGGGCTGGTGAGAGTCTCATCACGCGACTCCGTACGGCGCGCAATCCCGAAGTCGCCGAGTTTCGGCCCGCCATCGTCGCGGATGAAGATGTTCGAAGGCTTGATATCCCGGTGGACGATACCCGCGGCGTGCACCTGCGCAAGGCCGTCGAGGACTTGCGTACAGAAGCGGATGGCCTCATCCGCGGGAATCGGCTGCCGGGTGCTCAACCGATCGGCGAGCGTGCCCTGCAGCAACTCCATGATCATGAAGGGCAGGCCATCCTCTTCGTCCGCGCGGTGCACCGTGACGATCGCCGGGTGCTGCACCCGCGCGAGCATTCGCCCCTCTTGGACAAACCGCGCGGCGGCGACAGCGGTCGCCAGTTCCGGCCGCAGCACCTTGATGGCAACCGGCCGGTCGAGTGCCCGGTCCCGCCCCAAGAAGACGACACCCATCCCGCCGCCGGCAAGCTCGCGCTCGACGTCGTACTCGTCGGCCAGCGCCGCCCGCACCCGCTCCAGCAGTCCGCTCAATTGGCTCCCTACAAACGCTGCCCCATAACCTCCGGGCGCCGCACCCGCGCGTCAAGAACGGCGATTCCCTTTGGACGGCTCCCGGCACAGCTTACGTCCGGGGGCCAGCACGCGGTTTGGGAGGTGGACTATGCCATTGACGCTCACGTTCTTCGGCCACGCCGGCTTCGCGCTCACCGACGGCCGACACACACTGCTCATCGATCCGTACCTCACCGGCAATCCGGTCGCGCGGCACAAGGCGGCGGACGTACGCTGTGACTACATCGCGCTCACGCACGGGCACAGCGACCACCTGGGCGACACGGTGGCCATCGCCAAGCGCACCAAGGCCACGGTCATCGGCGCCTTCGAGATCTGCAACTACCTCGCCGAGCAAGGGATCGAGCACACCGAGCCCGCGAATCCCGGCGGGCGCATCGTCACGCCGTTCGGCTGGGTGGCCTTCACCCATGCGTTCCACTCGTCGTCGTTCGAGGGTCGCTACCTGGGCATGCCGTGCGGGCTCGTGGTGCAGATGGGCGGCACCACGGTCTATCACTGCGGGGACACCGGGCTGTTCGGTGACATGCGCCTGATCGGGGAGGTCTACCGTCCCGACATCGCGCTGATCCCGATCGGGGATCGGTTCACGATGGGACCGGAGCTGGCCACGCGCGCCGCCGAGATGATCGCCCCGAAGGTGGCGATCCCGATGCACTACGGCACCTGGCCCCCGATTGCCCAGGATCCCAAGGCGTTCGCGCCGAAAGGCGTCGAGGTGCGCGTAATGGAGCCGGGTGAGCAATGGTCCTATGGCGGCACATGACGTGAGTCCGTGCGCGCCGTAGTCGTCGCGCGGTCCGGACCTCCCGACGTTCTCGAATTCCGGGACGTGCCCCCACCGGAACCCGGCCCGGGGGAGATCCGCGTGCGGGTGCGCGCCTTCGGGATCAACCGCGCCGATCTCCTCCAGCGGCTCGGTCGCTATCCAGCCCCGCCGGGAGAACCCGCGGACATTCTCGGCCTCGAGTTCGCGGGTACCGTTTCCGCGCTCGGACCGGGAGCCGCGCAATTCGCGGTTGGCGACGCGGTGATGGGCATCAGCGGCGGTGGCGCGTACGCCGAGGACGTGGTCGTGCCGGAAGGCCACGCCGTTGCCATCCCTCCAAGCCTAGACGCGGTCGTGGCGGCAGCCGTTCCCGAAGCGTTCGTCACGGCGCACGACGCGCTCCGGCGGGCCGGCGTCCGTGACGGGCAGTGGGTGCTGATCCACGCGGTCGCGAGCGGCGTTGGACTGGCGGTGCTCCAACTGGCGCGCGCCTGGGGCGCACGGTGCGTGGGGACCAGCCGAACGGCCGCCAAGCTCGTCGAGGCAAAGATGCTCGGGCTCGACGTCGCGGTCGATACCTCCCTGGGCGGCTTCAAAGAGACCGTGCTCGCGGCAACGGACGGCGGCGTGCACGCCGTCATCGACCTCATCGGCGGTTCTGCCTTCCCGGAGACGCTCGCCACGCTTCGCTCGGGCGGGCATCTCGTGTTGGTCGGACTCACCGCCGGCCGGACCGCCGAGCTCGACCTCGGCCTCGTGCTGAGGCATCGGCTCCATATCGAAGGCACCGTACTCCGCCCGCGGTCGCGCGCGGAGAAGGCAGCCGCCGTGGCCGCGTTCGCCGACGACGTGCTGCCGCTCCTCGCGGCGGGCACCGTGCGGCCCGTGGTCCACACGGTGTTCCCGTTCGATCGGGTGGCGGACGCGCATCGCCTGATGGAGACCAACGCGAACGTCGGCAAGATCGTGGTGGAGGTAGCCTGACGTCCGGAGCCGACGTTCCGGGGCCGATGCCTCTCCCTTCCACGCTCCACCCGACCTAGTTTCTCACGCACCATGCCCATCACGGCCCCCGACCGATGACGCAGCCCCTTCGGGATCTCCGGGCGGCGCTCGCCGACCGCTACGATCTTCAAGACCTGATCGGTCGCGGAGGCATGGCGACGGTGTACCGCGCGCTCGACCGCAAGCACGGCCGCACGGTCGCCGTGAAAGTGCTGCGCCCCGATCTGGGAGAGCTGATCGGCCCGGAGCGGTTCGTCCGCGAG
Organism: uncultured Gemmatimonadaceae bacterium; assembly: GCA_964459705.1. GTDB lineage: Bacteria > Gemmatimonadota > Gemmatimonadetes > Gemmatimonadales > GWC2-71-9 > JAOTWJ01. Next base: position 6,047 of record CAYWNR010000161.1, read on the forward strand.
ATCGAAATCGCCGCGCGCCTCATGCACCCCAACATCCTGCAGCTCTACGATTCGGGCGAGGCCGCCGGCGCGCTCTACTATGTGATGCCGTACGTGGACGGCGAATCACTGCGCGGACTGCTGAACCGTGTGCGCCTGGTGGACATGGACGGCGCGGTCGAGATCGCGAATCGGGTGGCGTCCGCCCTGGACTACGCGCACGCCCAGGGCATCCTGCACCGCGACATCAAACCGGAGAACATCCTGCTGCCGGGCGGGCAGGCCGTGCTCGCCGACTTCGGCATCGCGAAGGCGGTGAGCAGCGCGACGGAGGTCGGCAACCTCACGCGCACCGGGATCGCGCTGGGCACACCCGGCTACATGAGCCCGGAGCAGGCGGCGGGTGTGCTCGAGCTGAATCGCGCGACCGACGTGTACAGCCTGGGCGTCGTCGCGCACGAGATGCTGGTCGGCGGTCTCCCGCGTTCGTGGATCACACCCGACGTGCTGGCGGCCGGCCATTTCTCCGACGCCGCGCCCGATCACCGCGCGTTGTTGGATCGATTGCCGCCCGGCATCGAGCGCGCGCTCGTGCGGGCGCTCGCGCTCCGCCCGGAGGAGCGGTTCGCCACGGCCGGTGAGTTCGCGTCGTCGCTCGCCCGCCCGGAAACCGTCGCGGTGCCCGTCCGCCGGCCCCCAGACGCGTATTCCGTGGCTACCGCATCCGAGCCGACGCCCCGGAGACTGGCGGCGGCCGGGCAGACGGCGCCCGTCGTCCCATATCCCACCCCCACGTTCCTGGGAGCCCCAACGCGGGTCGTCGTGGAGCGGGTCGTGCCGGGAACGCTGGCGGCGGACGACTTCACGTACCTGGTCGAAGAGATCCGCGCCGCGATCGGGCGTGTCGGCTATCCCGCGACCACGGACCAGTCGCTGTTGTGGACGTCGCGCAGGCCGAAGAAGCCGATCAGCAGTGTGGGCGAGTGGCTGGAGAGCGCCCAAGGCAACGACGGACCGGACATCCTCGTGCGGGTGTTCTCTCGGCACGGGCAAACGCGGATACACCTGGAACAACGCCTGGGGCAAACCGCCGGCGGGATCTTCGGCGGGGTGTGGGGAGGAGGCGGCGGCTCCATCGCGGCCGTGATCCTCGGCGTCGGGCTCCCTCTGGGGGCCGCACCGTTGTTGGTGATCCCGGCCGCCGTCGGCGCCATCGCGGGGGGCTACGGTCTGTCGCGTGCCATTTATCGGGCGGTCGTCGGGAACAAGGCACGCACCCTGGAGGATCTCGCCGACCGCCTCGTCGAGGTGTCCACGGAGATCGCGGGTTAGGGAGCGGGCTGCGGCAGCAGCCGGACCCCATCGCCGAGCGTGATCGTTCCCCCCTCGGCCACCGCGCCGAAAACGCCCCCCCGCCAATCGATCTTCATCGCGGCTTCCAGACCGGGCAGCGTCTCTTCCATCAGGTTGCACGGCCTGGTCTCGCCGTGCACCCAGATCAGCGCGGAGCCGATCTCGAGCACGCGGCCGCGCGTGTCTCGGAGATCCACGCCGGAGATCATCAGGTTGGCGCGCCGCATGATCGGCTGGACGGCGGGGCCCAGCTCCTCACGCAGTGTGTCCCA
>CAYWNR010000162.1:0-2600 GCA_964459705.1 uncultured Gemmatimonadaceae bacterium
GTGCCGCAGAACACGGACCTCGTCTCGTTCTCGGAGCAGCGGCGTAATCCGATTACGCCGATCCGCATCCGGGGCGGGCGCGGCGGCGAGTCGCTGACGCTGCTGGACGGGGTGCCGATCAACAACTTCGTGTTCGGCGGTCCGGCGTTCGGCATCACGAACGAGGCGATCGAGCAGGTCGACTTCAACCAGGGTGGCTTCGAGCCGCAGTACGGCAACGCGCTGTCGGGTATCATCAACATCGCGACGCGCGAAGGCGGCACGAACCTGGCGGGCGCGATCCGGTACCAGACTTCGGCGGTCGGCGGGGCGCTGGGCAACACGCCGGACGAGCTCCAAGACTTCAACCTGGTCGAGGGCTTCCTGTCCGGCCCGATCCCCGGGACGGCGCAGCGGCTGCGGTTCATGGCCGCGGGGCGCGTCCAGACCTCGGCCGACCGGGTGCTCAAGTTCGACAACGACGTGTACAGCGCCTCCGGTCGGGATCCCAACCTGCTTGGCATCCAGACGCTCGATCTGTTCCCCGGATGGCGCGCCTTCGGCTACAACAACCTGCGGGACATCACCGGCAAGCTGACGTACTACTTCACGCCGACCGCGAAGCTCAGTGTGAGCGGCGTCCGGTACGAAGGCCAGCGGCTGCCGTTCGACTTCGACTGGATGTTGCTGGGCTTCTTCCCGCTGAACGCACCGGCCGTGACGAACTTGGAAGACTCGCTCGCCGTGGGCCCCGGCGGCCCCTATACGGCACCGCAGAACGGTGCCGGTGGCGCCTACGACGTGGTGCAGGGGTCGATCAACGTGCAGCGCACGCTGTTCTCGGCGAAGTGGGACCACACGCTGGGGCGGTGGGCGTACAAGGCCCGCGCGGGCCGGTTCGACCAGCAGCGTGAGACCTGCAACGTTTGGCAGGGCGTGTGCCTTGGCCGGGAGTTCGCGGACATCAACTTCAACGAGCAGTTCGTGAGCAACGGCATCTCGGTGCACCCCACGGACGGCACGGCCGAGATTTACGGCGGTGAGCATTTGATCACCACGACGGCCGGCGTGGACGTCCAGGGCCAGGCCACCGACCACCACCAGCTCCAGTTCGGTGGGTCCTACACGCATCACGACCTCAAGTACTCGGAGTTCGAGAACGTCGGCGTGAACGACGTGTTCGTGGTGCCGAAGTACTACGCAGCCACGCCGTGGGAAGGCGCCATCTACCTGCAGGACCGGGTGGAGTACGACTTCCTGACCCTGAAGCTCGGGGCGCGGTTCGACTGGGGTTCGGCGCCGGGCAAGGCGCTCGCGGACCCGCGCGACCCGACGAACGGCACGACGGCGCGCGAGGTCTGCAACGCCGACTCGGCCACCTACCAGTACACCGATCCGGCCACCATGACCACGTATAGCGGCTTCAGCGCGTGCGCGCTCAACGGTGACCTGCTGGCGCAGGCGACGGCGGCGGCGGCGGCGGACGATTTCGTGGACGCCGGGACCCGGACGCAGTTCAGCCCGCGGTTGGGCGTGAGCTTCCCGCTCACCGAGCGGTCGATGGTGTTCTTCAATTTCGGCCGTTACAGCCAGAACCCGTTGTACAACAACATCTATACGAACACCGGCAATGGGACGGTGGCTGGGGATTCGGCCGGGATCTGCGGCGTGGATCAGGTGATCCCGGGCACCAACGAGTGCTACCCGGTCATGACGTACGCCTACGGCAGCGCGCAGTTCGTCGGCAATCCCAACCTGCTGATCGAGAAGACGACGCAGTACGAGTTCGGGTTCGCCACCGAGCTGGGGAATAACTACGCCTTGCAGTTGTCGGCGTACTCCAAAGACCAGTTCGGTCTCACCGGCACCCGGGCGGGCGGGCAGTCGTCCGACGGGGCGCGCTATTTCGACGTCGGCTCGACGTACGGCGCCTCGACCTACACCTACTGGGTGTTGGTGAACCAGGACTTCCAGACGGTGCGCGGGCTCGAAGTGACCCTGCGACGCCGCCTGTTCGCGTACTGGGGCTTCAACGTCAACTTCGGCCTGACGCAGGCCACTACCAACGCGTCGGCGCCGGACCTGGAAGCGCAGAACCGGGATAACGGCGATCCGCAGAACCTGAAGGAGATCCGCTCGGAGATCGATCTCCCGGCGTCCTTCAATGCGTCGCTGACCTTCCGGGTCGGCAACGAGCAGCCGTTCGGGATCGGCGTCCTAGATGCGATCGTGAAGAACGCCGGCGCCACGGTGACGTTGCAGGCGCGGAGCGGCTTCCCGTACACGCCGCAGCTCAATACCAACGGCCTCGGGTCCGCCAACCGGCTGGAGCGGAACAGCGGTCGGGGGCCAGGCGTGTTCAACGTGAACCTGCAGGCGGAGAAGAACTTCTGGTTGACCAACCTGCAGTGGGGCGTGTTCCTGCGGGTGAGCAACCTACTCGATAAGGTGAACTGCCAGCAGGTGTACGCCACCACCGGAAACTGCGACGGCGGTCGGGTGGACCAGACCCGCCGGAACAACGGCAACACGGTGGGCAATGCGACGAGCACCTACTATGACCGGGCGAGCTACTTCGGTGCGCGACGGTCGATCAACTTCGGTGCGCGAGTGAGCTTCTG
>CAYWNR010000162.1:2610-7604 GCA_964459705.1 uncultured Gemmatimonadaceae bacterium
GGGGGCGGCCGGTCCTTCCAGTGGGGGGGGGGTGGGTGTTTGTGCGGGGCCGGGGGGCGCGCTTCCAAATACGGCGCCCGCGCGCCCCGCCGTGCACTTTGAAAGTTCGCGAAAGAGGAAATGCCATGCTTTCAATCCAAAGTACGGTTGGCAGGAAGCTGACCTGGGCGGCCGCGGCCGCGCTGATGGCCGCGCTCCTGCCCCTGGGACGCGCCGGGGCACAGCGCGTGCCCCAGCAGCGGGTGACGCCCGTCACGATCATCAAGGCCGACGGGGCCGGGCCGGATTTCGACCTGCGCACCGTCCGCCGGGGCTTCAGTCTGTTCGGCGGCGGCGACGCCGCGGTGACGGGCATGCGGGCGACCGGGAACTTGGGCGCCGGAATGACGAATTACGGCGACTGCGACAACGTCTACTCGATTTATCGGTGTCAGAGCTCGCGGCAGGTCTACAACCCCGTGACCGGCAATCAGGTCTCGCCGTTCTTCGAGATCGAGTGGGCGTTCGCGGCGCCGCCGAACGAGTACGTGAAGATCAAGAAGATCGCGCCGTCGATCGCCAACGCCTTGGGCGGCGGCTGGACCGGTGGCACGAGCTTCCGCGTCCTTGGCCGGACGCCACGGTACGGGCCGGCCGACGGCACGCTGGGCAAGATGTTCTCCGGCGTCACGACCACGACGGACGGGTCGTGCCAGGACCACGGGGGCTACTCCAACGGCCTCTGGGGCGCCGGCTATCAGCTGCTGCCGGGCTCGGACTGCCCGGCCACGTGGGGCAGCAACGGCTGGGCGGGAGCCCACCCGATCGATCAGGCAGGCTATGAGGCGCTCTGGCAGGCGCAGGGCACCACCTTCAAGTGGGACTACTGGCGCGTGCCCGAGGCGAACCAGCGGCTCGACAAGCAGTTCCTGGGCTCGCGGTTCACCGTGTACGGGGAAACCAGCGACTACAGCTCGGACGTCCTGCCGGCGTACGGCGGCGTGGTGCCGACCGGGGCGGGCGCTCCGACCATTGACGGCTACCCCCTGGGGCTCAAGCTCCACTTCGAGGCGTACGACTTCGGGGTTCCGACCGTCAACGATGCCTACTTCGTCCAGATGTTGATCATCAACGAGTCACAAGATGTGTGGGGCGCGCCGGGAGTCGACTACGATTCGCTCTACTTCGGCATGTCGATCGGGACGCTGTTCAACACCCAAAACGTCGCGAAATACAACGCGCCCGAGCTTGGCATGGTCATGTACCACGAGAGCAACACCCAGGGCGCTGGCGGGCCGTGTGACGACCCGTACCGGCGCCCCGAGGGTTCAGGGTGCAGTGGTGCCACGTCCGGGAACACCGGGTACCTGAACAGCGCGCTCGCGATCATGTTCTTGAAGAGCCCGCTTGGCGATCTGCGCAACAAGCTGTTCTCGCGGACGCTGGCTGGAACCCCCTGCGTTGTGGGGACGGACGCGTTCTGCATGGACGTCCCGGAGCGGGGTGACACGCTGACGCTCAATAGCCAGCGGTTCGGCGACTACTCGTCCTCGTTGGACTGGGGCTGGGTCACCGCCAAATCGACGATGGGCTACCTCTCGGGCAACGAGGAGCTGACGAACAACGGACGCGATCCGGCGACGCAGACGGACCGGGTCCTGTGGCGGACGTTCCGCAGCGAGGACTGGCCCACCAACAAGGCCCATTTCAACAAGTACGTGCCGCCGGCGAGCCCGCCGTGGGACTACAACCACGATGGCGTGCCGGACACCCTGACGCTCCAGACATGCGGGCGCCTGGGCTGTGCGGCAATGGACGGGGACACCATGCCGGGCGGGTTCCTCAATCGCCGCGGCAATATCGGTGGCTACCAGGGGTTCGGGCCGTTCGCGCTGGCCGCGGGCGACACGACCTCGCTCATTTACGCCATCATCGGGGGCGGTGACTCCACCGAGATCTGGTCGCAGATCAAGGCGGTGACCGACCTCTACTTGACCTTCTTCCTGGCGCCGGACGCGCCGCCGCCGGTGCGGGTGGTTTCAACGCAGCTCACGCCCGGCACGAATGAGTTCGGCACGATCAACCCGCAGGTCAACATTTTCTTCTCGGACGATCCCGAAACGTGGGTAGATCCGTTCCTGGCGAAGACGGCGGACGACATCGAGGCCGCCTCGGTGGGGAGCCTGTACGAGCTGCTGCGTACGGGCAATCCGTGGCTGGTGGACTCCCTGCGGACGCTGTCGCGCAACAACCTGCGACGCATCGAGGTCTACAAGTCATGCGACGCCGGCAGCTCGTGGACGGCGGACGGGAACTGCGACGGCGACCCCACGGGAAGCGCCGATACCGCCACCAGTGGGTTCGGGTGGCGGACCTACGGGGTCCTGGACGTGGACGCGAACAAGGGTGACATCCCCAACACGTTCCAAGACGGCAACGTGGACGGCGGCCGCACGTACATGTACGCGTTCGTCGGGCGGTCACGCGGGGCGAATCTGCTGGTGGACAGCGCCGGCAGCCCCGTCATGTACAGCTTCTCACCGGCCATCTCGAACCCGTTGTCGCGGTCGACCTCGGATCCGAACGTGGTGTCGGTGTACGTCCCGATCAGCCGAGAGGCAGGCTACCAGGCGGCGCGCGTGGACACGACGACGCTGCCGACCTCGACGGTGACGTTCGCGCTGAATCTGAGCGACAACGTGGAGAGCGCGACTTACCGCGCCGTGTTCGGGACCGAGATCGTCGTGCAGCGCGACTCCAGCATCTCGACCGGCAAGGGATTCCAGTCGCTGGTGACGCTGCAGCGGCGCGAATCCGTGGACGAGTCAGGCGCCGCCGTGGACTCGGTCATCCGGCGGGAAACCTTCACATACGACAATCCACTGGCGTTCCTGGTGACGGGGAGCGCCGAGACGGTGCTTTCAATCGATACGATTGGCACCAGCGATACGGTCCGTGTCACTACGGTCTATGGACGGACGGTTCCCGACACGGGGCTCGCCTTCGTGCTGGCGCTGGATGACGGGACGCCGGTGTTCGGCAGCACGGAACTGACGGCGAACAAGTCGACGCCGCCCGCGCTGTTCGGCCGCGCGGAGTACCCGGGATTCACGATCAATGCCGACAACTCGATCCAGGGGACCTTCAACGCCGGGTTCGAGTCGCAGTTCCGGGGTGCGGAGACCCGCGCGGAGCTCAAGTTGACCGACGCGGACACGGTCGTTCCGCGAGGCCGGGTGAATGCCGCCATGGTCCAATGGCGGGAAGCCTCGTCCACGCGGGCGGAGGGAAGTGGCGATTACGAAGTTTCTTGGGGGGATGACCCGTTCGGGGTTGCGCGCGGGTTCACGCTGAACCTGCTCAACCCGGCGGCGACCGAGGCGGATGTCCAGGCGACGCTGAATGCCCGGGCCGTGATGTCCACGGGCCTCACGGACCAGGCGACGGCGGATCTGCTCAGTGTTCCGCAGGGCGATCTCGTGCCGGTGAAGCTACCGTTCACGATCGAGAACACGACGTTTGATCGCCCCGTCGATGTGGCGATGGTGCGCCGCATCGCGAACCGGCTGGTGCTGGGGACCAACCAGGACACCCTTTCGGTCGAGATCCCGGACGACGTCTGGGTCCCGGGCGACGTGTTGTACTTGCTCGAGGATGTCACGGAAGACTCGACGGTGGGCGGGCGGCTGGTGATGGACAGCCCGACCCAACCGCACCGCGCTACGCGGCGGGCGATGACGTTCTCGGCGGCGGTCCTCGGCTGCGACCAGGTCCGCGAGTCGTGCAACCCGGTGCCGCAGTTGACGACGGGCGCAACGGGCTACGAGCCGATGCGCAACGGCGACAAGACGCGGTTCGCGTACTATGCGCCGTTCACCGCGACGACGGAGTACGCGTTCTCGGTGCAGAAGGCCGTGTCGGGTGATCAGATCGCGGCGGTGACGGACTCGTCGTTGGGGTTGGTCACGGTCGTGCCGAATCCGTTCGTGATTTACTCGACGTATCAGACTTCGATCAACAACTCCAGCATCGCGTTCACGAACCTCCCCTCGCGGGGAACGCTCAGGATCTACACGCTGAACGCGCAGCTGGTGCAGGAAATCAAGTGGGTGCCGGCGGACCTCCAGGGGGACGGTGATCTCTTCTGGGATCTGCGGTCCCGCGAGGGCATCGACATCGCGAGCGGTCTCTACATCTGGGTGTTGACCGCTCCGAGTAATCCCAACGATGAGAGCAGCGCGCCACTTCGGGCACGCGGCAAGTTCGTTGTCATCCGCGGCGACGCGCAGTGAGTGGGAGGAGACGACTTATGCACAGGCATACAACGCTCATTGCCGCGCTGCTGCTGTTGCCCGGTGGTCTTGCGGCGCAGCGCACCGGCACCTTTCTCGAGCCCCTGCCGACTGAGGGGACGACCCGCGTCGCGCAACGCGGCGCGAACTTCCTCGAGATCGCCGTAGGGGCGCGCGCGCGCGCGATGGGCGAGGCCTATACGGGCCTGGCATCCGGCGCGAGCGCGACGTTCTGGAACCCGGCCGGACTCGGTAGCATCGAGCGGTTTACGCTCGCGTACACGTACCTCGACATGTATGGCGATCTGGGCATCAAGCACCAGTTCGCCGCGGTCGCGCTGCCGATGTTCGGCGGTGCGGGCGCCGTGTCGTACATCGGGCTCAACTCCGGCGATATTCCGCGCACGGACGAATCGAATCCGAGCGGGGGAAACTCGGCGACGGGCGACGTCTTCTCGTTCTCGGGGCAGGCCATCGGCCTGCACTACGGCCGGCGCCTGACGGACCGCTTGCAGGTGGGGTTCACGGGGCGGTACGTCAGCGAGGGCATCACCCAGGCCACGGTCAGTTGGTGGAGCCTGGACTTCGGCACGCTGTTCAACACCGGGCTGTACGGTATCACGATCGCGGCGACGCTGGCCAACGTCGGACCGACCTCGCAGTACCAGGGCGGGCTGATCACGACGCGGGTCAACACGGATCAGGCGTTCCCGTTCGCGATCC
>CAYWNR010000163.1:0-7536 GCA_964459705.1 uncultured Gemmatimonadaceae bacterium
TCGAAGCCGTGGCGCTCCGCCCAGCGCGTGTACATGCGCAGGAGCATCTCCGCCCAGTCCTGCGACTCCGTGCCACCGGCGCCCGGGTGGATGGTCAGCAGCGCGGAACGTTGATCGTCCGGTCCCCGGAGCATGGTCCGCAGCTCGAGTGCCTGAAGGTCGGTGGCGAGCTGCGCCGCCTCCTGCTCCAACCCCTGCGCGATGTCGGGATCCGGGTCACTGGCGTTGAGGTGGGCGAGCTCGTGGGCGTCTGCGATCCGCCGCAGGAGATCGTCGAACGGCGCGATCCAGCGCTTCAACTGGCGGACGTCTTCCACCACGGCGCGCGCCCGCTCCGACTGATCCCAGAACCCCGGTTGGACCATCCGCTGCTCGAGTTGCGCGAGCTGCTCGCGCTTCACGTCGACGTCAAAGATACCCTCGGAGCTCGTCCAGTCCGTGCTGCAACTCGGCCATCCGCTCGACGATTGCCGTATCCATGACGTCCTGCTCCCTTCGTTCCAGTAGACAGCGAGCCGTCGCCTCCGGGAGTCGAAGGGACGGCTCGGCCATTCGCCCAATATAGACATCGCCCGGCGATGCGAACACCCGCGCGCTAGAAGACCTGTTGCCCTCCGGCGAGGATATCGTTCAAGGCCTCGCGCCAATAGGGCGTGCTCTCCGCCATCTCCTCGCCGACCTGTTCGACGTACTCTTCCCAGCTCTTCTGGATCTCCTCGTCGAACGTCTCTTTGAGCGTTCCCTCGGCAAGGGCCCGCTGCCGCTTGGCCGGCTGATAGACGATCATGTCGGAGACCAGCGCGCGCGCCAGACGTCGCGCCTTTTGCTTGGGGTCCTTCTGGAGGAACGGGTTGACGGGTCGTGCGGCCGGGGCCGCCCCGGGGCTCGGTGGCGTGGGGGCGGGTGCGACGGGGACGGCCGGTGTGGGTGCCGCCGCCTGGACAGGCGCCGGGGCCGGCTTCGGTGGCGCCGGGGCCGCGGGTGGGGCCGGTGGCGGAACGGGGGGCGCCGCAGTGACGGGCTGGCCCGGCGTCGGTCGAAAAACGGGTGCCGACGGTCGCCGCAGCGGCTCGGCGGCCGGCGGTGGTGTAGCCCTCGGCCCGATGAACGGCTGGCTGAGTCGCGGGCCCCGCGGGGCTGGCTCCGGTGGGGGCGTGCGGTGCGGGGGTGGTGCGGGCGCGGGCCGCGGCGGGGCCGCGGCAGGCGGGGCGACGCCGACGCCCGCTGCGGGGTGCAGCTGGCCGTCTCGCCGCACATCGATCGTGGCGGCGCAGACGGCGCACCGTGCCCGGACCCCGGCCTCGGGCACCTTTGCCGGATCTACCCGGAACACCGTCCGGCACGACGGGCAGCGCACGTTCATGACTCTGAAACCTCCCTACTCCCCTTCGCCTTCGCCAGTCGTGTCGTGACGGCGGTCCACGACGAACACCGATCCCGGCAGGGTCTTGGCATAGCTCTTCATTTCGGTGGCCAGGGCGCTCACCTGTGCCGGGTGGGAGAACGTTCGCCGCTCGTTGGTCACGATCCCGACCGACAACGTCATCAAGGGCACCCGGTACAACTGTCCGCGCCGGTCCTTCCCAAAGAAATATCCCGCGCGCCGGTCCTGTTCCGAATACTGGAACGGAATCAACTCGTCAAACACCTCGATCAACTCGCCGCAAACGGGGGGCACCTCGTCCAGGGGGAGGATAAAGATGAAGTCGTCGCCCCCGATATGGCCCACAAAGCCGCCAGCGGACGCGAGTCCACGAACCACGTCGCGGAGCATGCGCGAAAGGAGGAAGATGACACGGTCGCCGTCGGCGTAGCTGTAGCGATCGTTGTACTCCTTGAAGTGATCGAGGTCGGCGTAGCAGACGGCGAATTGCTCGTTCGCGTCGAGGCGCCGCCGGATCTCGCGCTCGATGTCGGTCGTGCCGGCGAGCCGGGTCGAGGGATGGACGGCGACCGCCGTCTGAGCCCGTGACAGCAGGGCCTCGATCCGAGCCCGCTGTTCGACGGGCTCGAACATCGGCGAGATGACCTCATCGGCGCCGGCCGCGAGCCAACGGCGGGTTTCCTCGGAGTGGTGACCATCCGCCAACACCACCAGGGGAATGACGCCGGAGTATGGGTCGCTCTTCAGGGCCTCGCACAGCGCCAGCCCCTCGGCGGCGGACTCGGCGTCGACGGCAATGAGCATCGGGAGACTCCGCAACGCGATCATCTCCACGTCCGCGCGCGTTCCTGGACGGATGACGCGAAAGCTCCGAGCTTCTCCCCAGGTTGCGAGGAGCTCCGGGACCGCCCGGCCCTCGGGGGCGAAGAAAACCACCACCGGGTGGGACCGCGTCACACCGCGCTCGCCTGTAATCCCATGTTGGACCAAAACTTAGGAGTGCGAGAGAGAGAAGTCAAACCACCCCATCCGGTGTTCGGATCCACCCCCGTCGTCCTCATAAGCCGATCGAGACGACCGCCAACAATCGGACGCCTCCCCGCTGCCGGCGGGCCGGCGAGAGCGTCGCCTGCACACCGATCGGATGATGGTCATTCCGCAGCCGCTCGGTGACGAACGCATCGACGGAGCTCAGTACGTGATTCGCCAGCAGCAAGCCCAGCATGGCGGTCGCGCTCCGGAACGCATTGTCGCTCGCCGTGATCGTCTGGCGATAGAGATCTTGCTCCAGCCCCGCGTTGCGCCATGACCAGCGGAAGTTCGGGCCGATTGCGCGGGATCGGTACAACGCCAAGGCGCGCTGGTATTCTGGCGAGTCGGGATCCGGTGTCTGGTTCGGATCGGCGAGATACGTCGTGCGCGCGAGCCGCCAGATCTGTCCGTTGTACGTCCGCTCGTCCGTTGGTGGGACCAGTGCGGGGCCGGGGTCGATGTCGTAGGGCCCACTCTCCACCCATCGTCCCATCTGTTCGTAGTACTCGAACACGGTGTCCTGGAGCACCGGGTCGAAGGGCATTCGTGCCACGACCGTCGCCAGGGTGCGGTAGCGCTGTTGGTCGCGGCGGCCCTCCGAGTTGAGCGACAGCGCCCGGGTGATCAGCAGCGCCTCGATCGCCAGGTACACCGCCCCGCGGGCGTGGCCGGCCAGCAATTGACCGGAGCCGGGGATCAGGAGCGACCCTACGGGGCGAATCCACGATGTCCGCCACAGCGACGTGCCGCCGGGGGCGTCGACCGATGCCGTGGTATCGGGGCGGAACTGGGCGGCGGCCGGTGCCGCGGGCACCAGGAGGACGACGGCAAGAAGGCACGCGCGGCTCACAGACTGATCCGGAGCCCGAGAAACAGGGGGTCGTCGAACGCGCTCGTCTGATAGAGCACGCGGGTCAGGTCGACGGCGACACGTTCGAAGCGAAGGCCGACCCCGACCGACGCGCCCCGCGATTCGGAATGGAGGAACGCGTAGCCCGCGCGAACGTACACGACGCGCTCGTACTCCAGCTCCGCCCCGACGCGTGCGTCGGGATTGTCGTATTGCCCCCACTCGTCGAGCACGTCCACCAGCACCCGGGCGCTGAGGGTGGTCCGGCCGTCGGTGACGCGGAGCGGCACGCGGTAGGCTGCGCCCAATCCGAGGCGCGTCGGGAGCGGGTCCGCCTGATCGCGATTCTCGAGTTGCAGCTTGAAGCCGGCGTGTCGCAGCACGGCGCCGAGTCGGAGCGCGCCGCCGGGCCCGAGGGTCACCTGGGCGCCGAGATCGATGGCGTGGGTCGTACCGCTGACATCGCCGAGCGTGCCACAGTCGCCCTGACAATCCTGACGGAATTGCACCAGCTTGTAGCTCACGCCGATCGTGAGGAGACGGCCAATGCCGGTGGCGTACGAAGCGAGCAGCTCGATGTTCTTCGGCGCGATCTTGCCGGACGGCAGGCCACCGCCCAGCGGCTGGATGTCCTGCGACCCATAGTCGGCGAGATAGGCGGCCACGCCGACGGTCCCGAAACGCTTGTTCAACCAATACACGCTGAGGGCGGTGTTGCGCGACGCGAAGGTCGAGGAGTACTGCACGCCGAACTCGCTGGACGGGATCGTTGCGAGACCCGCGGGGTTCCAGAAGGCCGCCTCACTCGACCCGCCATCCGCCACGGCCGCTTGCCCCAACGCCGTGGCGCGCGCGCCGACCGGGACGAGCAGGAACGCGGCCCCGCTGGTGGCACCCGGATCCTGCGCGCTGAGCGGGACGGCGCCGAGGAGGGCGAGTCCCACTGAGAGCCAGCCCCTGCTAGTAAGGCGTCGCCTCATCAATGAGCATGATGGGGATGTCATCTTCGACCGCGTACACGAGGCGGCAGGCCGGACAGGCCAGCGATTCCTGGGGCTCCGTGCGATGCTCGAGATCGCCTTTGCATTTCGGGCAGACCAGGATGTCGAGGAGATCTTGCGGCACACTCATCGTGAGGTCTCCGGCGGGAGGTGAAATCCGAATCGACGTAGCGCTCCAGGTTCGGAGCGCCAATTGGCCAGCGTCTTGACCCACAGATCCAGGTAGACCGGTTGCTGGAGCAGCGTTTCGATACGTTTCCGGGCCAGCGTGCCGATGCGCTTGATGGTGCGGCCACCGCTGCCCACGACGATTCCCTTCTGCGAGTCGCGCTCGACGTAGAGGATCACGCGAATATACAGGGGGGACGAGCCCTCCCGGAACTCGTCGACCTCCGTGGCCAGGGCGTACGGGAGCTCCTCGCCGAGGCAGAGGAACGCGGCTTCGCGCACGTACTCGGCGGCGAAGAAGCGCGTCGGCTGGGTGCTGAGGTCGTCGGCCGCATAGCGAAACGGGCCGCGAGGCAGGTGGGCGCGGCACCAGGCCAACAGCGCGTCGAGCCCGGCGCCGGTGCGCGCGGAGACGGACAGGCATCGTTCCCCTCGTACCGTTGTGCCCCGCAGGAGGTCCGCCTTCGTGCGCACCGACAGGCACGGGGCCGGGAGCGTCGAGCCCGCTGGCAGCAGGTGCGCGAGGGGCGGACAATCGGGATCCGTCGCGGGGTGGAGATAGAGCACGGCATCCGCGTTCCGGAGCAGCATGACGGCGTCGGCGAGCATCGCCTCCTGCATGGCGTATCGCGGATCGAGCAGGCCGGGCGGGTCCACGAAGATGAGCTGGTACGTGCCCTCCGTGCGGAGTCCGACGACGGCCAAGCGCGTGGTTTGCGCTTTTGGGGAGACGATCGCCAGATCCTCTCCCACCAGCGCATTCAACAGCGTCGACTTGCCGGCGTTCGGTCTCCCGGCGAGGACGATGGTCCCGCACCGGGTGGAGGAAGGTTCCGGGTTCACCTCGTTTGCCACCGCATCCCCACGGTGTCTCCTGGCGTGCGCTCGCCTGGTGACAGGTCAGGTTGTCCCCATGTCCCGGGGTTGTGCTGCGCGTCTCCATCGACGGTGATGGGACGTCGAGATCGTCGACGTACGTTAGCAGATCCGCGGGAGTTGGTCACCAGGCAGCAGATCGACGATGCGCCGGCCCCCAATTGGGGTTCGCAGGACGACCAACCCGGCATGGTCCTTCGTGACAACGCCGATCTGTACCGCCTCGGCCGCCAGGGCGTGTCCCCGGAGTGCCGTGAGCGCTTCGGGAACCCGGTCCGGGGCCCCAAACGCCAGGAGCACTCCTTCGCAAGCGACGTACAGGGGATCGAGGCCCAGCATGGCGCACGCCGAGTTGACCGCCTCCGGGATCGGGAGGGCGCGGGCGTCGAGCTCGATCCCCACGCGCGATGTTTGGGCGATCTCGTGGAGCGCGCTCGCGACACCGCCGCGTGTCGGATCCCGGAGCACGTGCACATCGTCCCCGACCTGGTGTCGCAACCGGCGCATCAACGGCACGAGGCACGCTGTATCGCTTGTGATCGTCGTCTCGAGTCCCAGCCCCTCCCGTGCGGCCATGACCGCCATCCCGTGCCTGGCAATTGGGCCACTCACGATCACCGCGTCTCCGGGCCGTGCCCGGTTCGGAGCCGGATGGAAGTCGTCGTACTGGATGCCGACGCCGGTCGTGTTCACGTAGATCCCATCGGCTCGGCCGCGCTCGACAACTTTGGTGTCCCCGGCGACGACCGGGACGCCGGCCGCCCGGGCCGCGGCGCCCATGCTGGCGATCATCCGATCGAGAACGACGAATGGTAGGCCTTCCTCTAAAACGAATCCGGCGCAGAGCCACCGGGGCTCCGCGCCCATCATGGCGACGTCGTTCAGCGTCCCGTGTACGGCGAGGGCTCCAATGTCGCCGCCTGGGAATTCCAGTGGCGACACCACGAACGTGTCCGTGGAGATCACGACCCGGCCGTCGGGCCGATCGAGCACCGCACCGTCTCCTAGAGCGGCGAGCGTCGGATTGGCGAGGTGGGGCAGGAAGTGATCGCGCAAGAGGGATGCGCTGAGCTTTCCCCCTGAGCCGTGACCGAGCAGCACGCATTCGGATGGTGCCGCCGGCACAGGACACGCCAGGCCGGCTACGGGCCGGTCGTCGGATCTCACGCCGCCCCCCCGGCCGGCGCGCGGGCGCGACCGTAGTTGTGGTACGCGGCGCAGGCGCCTTCGCCCGATACCATCGGGGCACCGAGCGGATGCTCCGGCGTACAGTCGTGGCCGAACGCCGGGCACGCGTGCGGTTTGATCCTCCCGCGCAGCACGTCCCCGGCGCGACAGGCGGTGGACTCCTCCGCCCGCAGGTCGCCAAGAGCGAATCTCCGCTCCGCGTCGAACCCCGCGAACTCCGGCCGCAGGGCCAACCCGCTGCCCGCGATGTTCCCTACCCCGCGCCATTGACGGTCGACGGTTCGAAAGACGCGCGTGACGAGCTCCTGCGCCGGACGATTGCCGTGATGGCGCACGGACCGCGCGTATTGGTTCTCGACCTCGTGGCGTCCTTCTTCGAGTTGCTGGACCGCCATGGCGATTCCCTCCAGGAGGTCCACCGGCTCAAAGCCCGTGACGACGATGGGTATGCGGAACCGCGCGGCGAGCGGCTCGTACTCGTACCATCCCATCACCGTGCAGACGTGCCCGGCCGCGAGCACGCCCTGGATCCGATTGTCCGCCGATCCGAGGATGGCCGTAATGGCGGGGGGCACGGTGACGTGCGCGACCAGGACGGAGAAGTTGCGGAGGCCCAATTCCCGCGCCCGCCACACCGCCATCGCATTGGCCGGCGCGGTCGTCTCGAAGCCGACCGCGAAGAACACGACCTCCCGATCGGGATGCTCGCGTGCGAGCGCGACGGCGTCGAGGGGCGAATACACCACGCGCACGTCGCCGCCCGCCGCGCGGACTCCAAGGAGGTTCCCAGACGAACCGGGAACGCGGAGCAGGTCGCCGAACGTGCGGGCGTAGTGCACCGGGAACAGGTTGTTCCCCTCGTCACCGCGTCGGCCGTCGGCGTACCGCAAGTCGTCGCCCCACGCGTGCTCGCCGCCGTCGGTCTTGAAGCCGTCGACGTCGAGGCCGGACACCAGGTGGCGGCGGTACTCGGTCCAGGCGGCCCGGCCCTCGGCCGTGGACAGGTCCGGCATGAGCGCGCGCGGGAACCACCAGCC
>CAYWNR010000164.1:0-5951 GCA_964459705.1 uncultured Gemmatimonadaceae bacterium
GCGAGATTCCCATCACCCAGCAGGACGACGCGTCGGCCGTCGCGCTGATTGCCGGCCGGGAGCGGGACGCCAAGACGGAGTCGCGCGTGGACTACGCGGCCCTGGCGGCGTTCCCGGGCACGCTCGTTTTCTACATGGGGGTCGGCCGGGCAGGCGAGTGGAGCCGAGCGCTGGTCGAGCACGGTCGCTCGCCCAACACGCCGGTGGCCATCGTGCGCTGGTGCACGCGCGCGGAGCAGGAGTTCATTCGCTGCACGCTGGGTACCGTGGTCGAGGTCGTCGCCAGCCGTGGTCTTCGCCCACCGGCGGTGTTCGTGGTGGGAGACGTCGTGGACCGAGCGCCGGACCTCTCCTGGTTTGCGTCACGCCCGCTCTTCGGGGTACGCGTGCTCGTTCCCGGATCGCCGGCCACGTCCCGCAAACTGCGCGAGCACCTCTCCCGCCTCGGCGCCGACGTGATTCTCCAGCCCGCCATTCGTATCACCGATCCACCCGACTGGGCCCCGGTTGATGGCGCGTTGGGGCGCCTGGCGGACTTCGACTGGCTCGTGTTCTCCAGCGCCAACGGCGTGGACTACTTGCTGCGACGGTTGTTCGAGCGCGGCAGCGACGCGCGCCGGCTCGGCGCGGTGAAGCTGGCGGCGATCGGTTCCGGGACGGCGGACCGGTTGGCGGACTACCACCTCCACGCCGACCTCACGCCGGAGGAATTCGTCGCCGAAGCGCTCGCGCGCGCGCTGATCGGCGAAGCGCCCGGCCGGCAGTTCCTGCTGGTGCGCGCGAGTCGCGGCCGTGATGTGCTCGCCGAAGCACTGACGGAGGCCGGTGCGATGGTCGAGCAAGTCGTGGCCTACGGCAGTGTCGACGTGGAAGAACCAAATCCGGACGTCGGCGACGCGCTGCGCGCAAACGCGATCGACTGGGTCGCCATCACGAGCGGCTCCACCGCCACGTCCCTTGCTCGACTCTACGGCGACGCGCTGCGCGGGGTCCAGTTCGCGAGCATCGGGCCCATCGCCTCGACGGCGCTCCGGGCCCTCGGTTACGAACCCGCGGTGGAGGCCGATCCCCACACGACGGACGGATTGGTCGACACCATCCTACGCGCGCACGCTCCGCGGTAGTCCTAACCCTACTCCGCAGCCAGCGCCCGGCGAGTCAATTCCCCGACGCTCCGGTCCACCAGCTCGCCGTTCTCGTAGACCGTGACCACTCCCTCGTCGGCGATCAGTCGGTCGCGCCTCGCCAGCACCTCCGCCCGTCCCACGCGCCCCAGGGTCCACACCGCCATCCCCCGAACCTGGGGATCCTCATGCTCCAGCGCGGCGATCACGGTCGGTAGCACCTCCTGAGCCTCCTGCGCGCCGACCGCGCCGAGCCGCCCAATTGCCCAGAGCATGCCCGGCCGGAAGTGTGCGAGATCCTCTTCGGCTGTCTCTTGGATGAGGTGAATGACGATCGGAATGAAGTCCGCGTAGCGGACCGGTTCACGGGACACAATCTCAGCCATCGCCTCCGGAGCGCGCCAGCAGATCCCGCCCGACTCCTCGCTCAACAGCCAGAACAGCTTCCGCAAGTGCTCGCGGACTGCCTCAGGATCCTCTCCTGCTATTCGCGCGGCGACGATTCCCATCGCCTCGACCGCCCTCCACCCGATTTCCGGATCCGGATCGAACGTCAGCGAGACCAGGCTCCCCAACACTCGCCTCCTCACGCTCGCCCGCTCGGCGATCTCATCGAAGCGCCGCTCAACCAGGAGTGTCCGCAGCTCTCGCTTCATTCACCACCGAGCCGATCACAGAGTGATAGGACGCCCTGCATCACCAACCATACGCCACCGACCCGCACGGGAAAACCCGGACAAATCGATCGGGATACGGGATTGCGACCGGCGGTCACGTGGCGACCTTTCACAGCGCGGGAGTGCACAGCCGGAATCTCACACGTCGGGAGATTATGGCGCATGACGACCGGTGATCGCATCTCGTCACTCTGGAAGTTGGAAGACTGGTGGGCGGTGTGGCTGGGGCTGGGGATCGTCGCGGGCGCGATCGTCTTCTTCTTCGCCGGAAGCACGCTCGGCCCGTTGGCTGTCAGCCCGCCACGTGATTGGACCACCGCCTCCGCCGTCACGGCCCACTTTGCCGAGCGGTGGGTCTGGTACGTGGTATTGTTCGCCGTGTTCGGCCTGGTGTTCACGGTGAGCACGGCGATCATGGGGTTCAAGCCCAAGTCCTACCTGCCGGGCTTCACCCTGATCTACATCGTCTCCGTCGTGATCCTGGTGGTGAGTCAGAGCCGCTTCTTCCACACCTACAGCCTCGAGGCGCCGCTCGTGGCGTTGATCGTGGGCCTGGTGGTGGGAAACGTCGCCAGGCTGCCGCCCTGGCTCGATAGCTCGCTCCGCACCGAGTACTACATCAAGACGGGCATCGTGCTCCTGGGCGCCACCCTCCCGCTCACCGCCATCGTCACCGCCGGCCCGATCGCCTTTCTCCAGGCCACGATCGTGTCAGTCTCCACATGGCTCGTGATGTTCTTCGTGGCCACGCGCGTGTTCGGCATGGACAAGCGTTTCGGTGCGGTGCTGGGGGCCGGCGGCGCCGTGTGCGGCGTCTCGGCGTCGATCGCCGTCGGCGGGGCGGTCAAGGCGGACAAGGAGCACGTTGCCATCAGCATCTCCATCGTCTCGCTGTGGGCGCTCGTGATGATCTTCTTCCTGCCGCTGGCGAGCAAAGCGTTGGGCCTCCATCCGGGGGTCGCGGGCGCCTGGATCGGCACGAGCGAGTTCGCCGACGCCGCCGGTTACGCGGCGGCCCAGACAATCGCGTCCCATACGGGCACCGAAGCCGCCATTCAGACGTTCACCCTGATGAAAGTCATCGGTCGAGATATCTGGATCGGCATCTGGGCGTTCGTATTGGCCATCGTCTCGTCCACCATGTGGGAGCGTAGCACTGAGCCAGGGACCCGCGCGGTCCGTGCCGGAGTCATCTGGGCCCGGTTCCCGAAGTTCGTGATCGGCTTCTTCGTGGCGTCCGTCGTCGTGAGCTTGCTGGTCGCCAGCTCGTCCGCCGATCTCGCGACCGAGATCACCCCGCGCCTCGTCGCTCCCATCAAGACGCTCCGGACCTGGACGTTCGTGTTCACGTTCCTATGCATCGGGCTCACCACGCGGTTCCGGGAGCTTGCCAAGTTCGGTATGCCGCCGTTCTGGGCGTTCACGATCGGGGTGATGATCAACGTGCCGCTGGGGTTCTTCCTGTCGACCGTGGTGTTCAGGGACTTTTGGATGGCAGTGCACTAGGCGGACCACACGCCACATTCCCCAACGACTGTCAGGCAACGTGCTCCACCAGTCCCTCAGCCCCACGGTGCTTTCGGTGCCGCGCTCGCGCGGCTGTCAGCCCAATGGCGAACGCAGTCCCTCGCTCAGTCTCTTCATCCGAGCGGCGGTCTGTTGGTACCCGCGAGCGCCCCAGGCAACGATCACCCCGCTGCCCACCGCCAGCGCTCCGTCGAACAGACTCCACCAGGAAACGCCGAATAACCGGAACAGCGAAATGCCCAGCACCAGGAACGCGAGCCCAGTCCGGATGAGGGCGAGATAGGTCCGCCCCCACGCGAGCTCCGTGCGGAGCGACGACAATACGGTCCGTCGCTCGGCAAACTGGTTCCGTCCTTCGGCGAGTGTGTTCCGGTCTCGGGCCAGCGTCGTGCGCTCCGTCGACAACCCCGTGCGCTCGCGCGCGAGCGTGGTTCGGTCGCGGGCCATGTTCGTCCGGTGCACGGCGAGATCGGTCCGCTGGCCCGCCAGCGACGTCCGTTCGCGACCAAAATCCGTACGGATGGAGGCCAGCTCCGTGCTCCGCGTCGAGAGGCGCGTTTGCTCGCGCGTGAGGGACGTGCGCTCCGTCGCCATGTCCGTCTGCTGCCGGGAGAAGGTATTGGCTGCGGAGGCGAACTCCAGCAGACTTGACGTACCCGCCGTTCTCTTCCGTGCCAGAGCGGTGAGCTCTTCCTCCAGCTTCTCCTCCATCTCCTGCAACTCCACGGATCGACCGATCAGCGAACGGATGGCAACGAGCGCTTCCTCCCCGTCGTATCCCTCGTTCACCTGACTCATCTTTGCTCTCCTGCGGACTCAGCCGCAATCTGCATCCCCCTACCCTCCATCCTTACCACCGCGACCGCCCTGCCCGTGGCGCTGGCCGTTGGCTGTCATCCCTCACACCGTTGTGATGTCAATGACCGAGACGTTTGCCCTACGAACTCCGGCACGAAGCCGCATTGGTACTCTACCTCCGCCACGCCGTCCACATCCCGCGCGATCGCCAACACCGTGCTTCGCCGGACGTCGTCCACGTAGGGCCCGGTCACGGTGACCTGACCGTTCCGCACCTCCACTCTCGTTTCGATCAACTCGGTCCGGGGATCAGTGACGAGCGCCGCCTCGATCCGCGCGGCAAGCAACCTCTCCTGGACGGCGCGTTGGGAGCCGGGTGTGGCTCGGGATTCGGGATCTTGCATCAACCCCTGCACGATATTGCACGCCGCATCGATGCTCATACGCCGCAGGTTGATGCACACGTCATAGAGGCTCGGGTCTCGGATGTCCTGGCCGTACATGAACCGCGCCCAGCGCACCCGTGCTTCATCGTCTCGATCGATGTGGAGCTTCGCTTCCTCCACGCTGCAGCCCAAGCGATGCTTCGTCATGTCCACCCGCAGTTCCACGGGCGCATGAATGCGGACGGTCCGGAAGTGCGAAATGGGCGGCAGCAGGAGGTGGCCCGAAAACCCCTGATACACCAGGTCGTCGCTCGCGGCATACTCCAGCAAGGCCGCGCGCATCAGAATGAGATACGGCCGCCGGAGCTCGCAGAAGTCCTCGTACGCCCGCGCCGCGTCGCTCACCCGTTCCACGACGCGCTGCGCCAGCTCGCCGTGCTGGTTCACCAGCTCGACCAGGTCTTCCCGCGATACGCAGCGAACCCCGGTGCGCTGGTAGAGCCGCTCGACGAGCAGCGCGACCCCCGACATGGTGCCGCGCGACAGCAACAAGACGGACATGAAACCCTCCCTTGGGCGGCCGCTCCCGCTTGCGCCCGCCGGCCATCCCCGGGGCGTCGCGCCTCCTCAGCCTCCGCCCTCCGTCCTCCCCGCGCCGCGACCCCGGTCTATTTGTCGAGCACCGTCGCGCTCGAAATCTGGACCCGGAACGCGATCGGACCTCAGTGCATCTCCCACTTGATGAACGGTTCCTTGACATCCACCATCGCGTTCACGATCAACTCGACCAGCCCACCGTAGGTAATGCCGCTCTTTTCCAGCGCGCCATAGTACTGCAACATGTCGCGGAATTGGCCCTTGCAGTTCGAGCATGGGGCGCAGAGGTACTTCTTGACCTCCGGTCCCGGCTGGTCGCCGAACGCCTCGAGGATCTGCTTGAACTTGATCCGGCCCGCCACGCTCACGCGCCAATCGGCGAAGTTGTTTCCCGACATGACCGCGAACCCGCTCCCGCCACCGCAGCAGTAGTTGTCGATCCCGTGCGGCGCCATCTCGCGGAATTGGGGGCAGAGATAGCGGAGGATGCGTCGCTGCGGCTCCACGATCCCGAGGTTCCGCACGATGTTGCAGGGGTCGTGCAGCGTTACCGGAAAGTCGTTCTTCGACGGATCGAAGGCGATCTTCCCGCTGAACACGATGTCTTCGAGCAACGGGAGACAGCTCTCTCTGGGGATGCGCATGTCGCCAACCAGAATCCGGTCGGCGATGGTCATCATCGCCTTGTGCTGATGGCCGCACTCCCCCATGACGATCTTCTTCACCTTCAGTTTCTTGGCCGTCTGCACGTGCTTGAGCGCGATCCGCGCGAGCTGCACGTCATCGTAGAACAGTCCGTAGTTGACGCCGTCGTAGCCGATCTCGTTGGACGCCAGCGTCCA
>CAYWNR010000164.1:6051-7510 GCA_964459705.1 uncultured Gemmatimonadaceae bacterium
AGTCGCGTGATGGCGGTCCAGTTGAGGTCGATGTCTCCCTCGGTGAATCTCGCGAAGAATTTCCCGCCGGGTTTCACGTATTTCGCCACCAGGCGCCGCCAGACCTCGGAGCGATAGGTGGGACGGTAGATATCGTTGCCGCCGCTCCCCACGAAGATGGGACAGGCATCACTGCACGTCTGGCACTTGACGCAGTACTCCAGCGAAAGGGTGAGCGGCTGAAGAAAGGTCCAGTTGTTGTTCTTCTCGAACGACTTGCGGAGACCGTCGACGAACTTGTCGACGTACTCCTGTTCCTCAACCGCGTTCTTCGGTGTCGGCAGACTGGATGCCACGACACCGTCCAGTGTGCAGGCCGTGTCTTGCTTGGCAGAAGCGCTGAGCTCTTTCCACGTCGGCTGATCCTCGAGCCGGTCATATGGCGGTGGCAGCGGAACCAGATCCTGCAACTCCACCGGGGAGAGCACCTCGCCTGCGCGCTTGCTGATGTCTTTTACTCGCACCGTGGCGCTCATTTTCCGACCTCCTCCGTCGCGAGGTCCACCCAGTTCTTCTTCCCGTCGGCATGGATGTGCGGTCCGGCCCACGACACCGGCTGCGCCAACAACTCCTGGACCTCGCGCTCCATGGGACTTCCCGCCGTCATCGGCTCGTCGTTCCAGCGGACCTCGTGGTACGTGAAGTACTTGGCCACGAAGTGCATCATCTTGGTGAATGGGAGATACGCGAGGAACAGTAGGGTCAGCCCCACGTGCGCCGTTGTCATCGCGGGAATCGGCGCGCCCGCGTTTGCGGTCAGCAAGGCACCGACGTACGCCGTGACGTTGCCGAAGTAGGCCGTCCCCGCGACTGCGCCGAGTCCGGTCGCGAACACCCCAAGCAACAGGACCAGATTCCAGACGGCGGCCGGGCTCGTGAAGCCACGAAGCCGAGGGTCCATAGCCCGCTTCACCAAGAGACCAACCGCGCCGATGGCTCCGAGCGCGTAGCCGCCCGCGGCGATGATCGTGCACACCATGCGGACGGACGGCGCGGTCGCCATCGCGACCCCGGTCACGCTCCCGATCGCGGCGATGACCATCACCGCGGCGGCGGTCACGAGCAGGTAGAGCCCGAAATGGAACGGGAAGGAGAACCACCAGAGTCGGCGGTTGTGCTCCCAGACGGCCTTGAGAAACACGATCTCGAGAAGCATGTACTTCGCCTCCGCCACGAGCGACTTCTCCCGGGGCTTCGTCCACCAATCCAGTTCCTCGAGATACGACCCGCCGTAGTGGCCCTTGCCCTTCTCGTGGGGAATCGGCGCCAGCTCCCAGCGGAGATGGACCGGCATCGTGGCGAGCCGTACCGACCGAACCACGAAGCCCACCAGAAACACCGCGACGAGCACGTAGGATATCACCAATATCGAGCCGGACATTCAGTTCTCCGTCGCTTCCACACGTCGTTTGCGTTCGAG
>CAYWNR010000165.1:0-7506 GCA_964459705.1 uncultured Gemmatimonadaceae bacterium
TGCAGGTGCAGTCCAGCTGGTTCCCGCTCTACGACCGGAACCCGCAGACCTTCGTGCCGAACATCTTCTGGGCGAAGCCGGGGGACTACCGCAAGGCCACACAACGGATCCATCATGCGCCCGGTGCGGCGAGCTACGTCGAGCTGCCGGTGGTGAGCGGGGGTGGGGAGCGCCAAGAGAAGCGAAGGGGATAGACGGGATGGCGGCAGGCGCGGGATGCGCGGGACCGCCTAGCCGCCTGACCGGCTAGCCGCCTGATAGACCACCAGCACGATCCAACCACGGGAGGCACATCGTGCGCAAAGTCGTGAAATGGATGGGCGTGGGACTCGGTACGCTCATCGGTCTCATCGTCATCGCGGCGATCGTCTTGAGTCTCAAAGGCAACGCCCGGCTCAAGCGGACGGTCACCGTCGAGGTCGAGTCCGTTCCGATTCCCACCGATTCGGTGGCCCTGGCGCGGGGCGGACACCTGGTGCACCTGATCTGCGCCGACTGTCACGGCACCGACCTCACCGGCGCGGCGCTCATGGACAGCTCGGCGCTCGGGACGATCTATGCCGCCAACATCACCGGGATGGCCGAAATGCGTACCGACACCGACCTCGTGCGCGCCATCCGGCACGCGGTGGCCCCGGACGGCCGCGCGCTGGCCATCATGCCGTCCGCCTCGCTCATGTACCTGAGCCAGGAGGATTTGGGCGCGATCATCGCCTATCTCAAGACCATCCCGCGGTCGGGCGCGCCCAAGCCCCTGCCGCACTTCACGTTACTCGCGAAGGCGCTGCTCGGCGCGGGGATGTTCAAGGTATTCCCCGCGTCGTACATCGATCACCACATGCCGTTCCCGCCCATGCCCGAGATCGGCGCGAACGTCGCCACGGGCGAGTACTACTCCCGCCTGTGCTACGAGTGTCATGGGACGGATCTCGCCGGGGGGCAACCTCCCGATCCCTCGTCACCGCCCGCGCCGAGCTTGGCGATCGTCCGGCGATGGTCGGAGAGCGACTTCCAGACGCTGGCGCAAACTGGCAAGACGCCCGAGGGCCGGCAGCTCGATCCGCAGTACATGCCGTGGGCGATCTTCCAGAAGCTGTCACCCGACGAGCTGAAGGGGTTGTATCTGTACCTGCATTCCCGGCCGTAGCGGCAGCAGCCGGAGCCTGCGGTGCGGCGCGAGGGACGATCAGCCCTCGCGCCGCCCGTCGCGATAGGTTTCCACCCCGTCCTTCACGCCGTAGAGGAGGAGACGGGCGTCGCGGTTGCCGTAACACCGCATCACATCCTGCATCATCGGCTCCTCGCCGCTCCAGGGAAACGCGAAGACGAGGTCGAAGTCTTCCAGCGGATGCCCCAGCTCGGCGTAGCCCGGAACACCCTCGCCGATGGTACCGAGACGGCCGTCGCCGGAGCGCGGCTTCCACTCGTAGCCGCCAGGAAGGAAGCTGCCGACCGCGAAGCGCGCGCGGGACTCGTACCGCGCGGCCAGGCTCCGCGCGACGCGGACGAGTGACGAATCCAGCTCGATGCCGTACGCCTCGAAACCGAGCAAGTCGGCCATGATGGTGATGACGCCGGGCGCCGAGCCCCATTCGAGGAATCGCAAGCCCGGCGCCCGCAGCGCGAGCAGCGTCTGCAACACGCGCTCGTAGTCGGCGGCGACGAACGGGTGCCACTCGTGGCTGCGCACGTCGGTATCGAACCGGCTCCAGATCTCCCAGCCCTCATCGCAGAGCGCCGCCAAGCGCGCGCGGAGGGCGGGCTCGGCATCGAGTCCCTGCGGGGGAGCTTGGTGGTCCATTGGTCCTTGGCCTCGGGTGCGATCAGTCGCCAGCAGCGAGCTCCGGACGGAGGCGGCCGTGGACTGATTCCCAATCTTAACGCATCGGGTGACGATCACCGAGCCTCGACGCGGGGTTCGATCGAGTGCAGTGGCTCGATCGGCTGCGACGAAGGACGGGATCGACGGTCCGACCGGATCGCGTGCATGAATCCTGGGCTGAAGCGCGGGACCTCTCCGCGGCCTGATCTCCCGTCCCGAGTCCCTCCCACGGTCCCTGAGTCCCCCGTTTGCCCTTCCTCACCCACCCAACGATCTTCCAGCCCGTGACGACCCTCCTCGACCGACTCCAGGCCGCCGTCGCTGACACCTATCGCATCGACGAAGAGATGGGTGGGGGTGGCATGAGTCGGGTGTTCCTGGCCCACGACAACGCCCTGGCGCGGCGCGTGGTAATCAAGGTGTTGCCGCCGGAGATGGCGGCCGGCGTCAACATCGAGCGGTTCCGCCGCGAGATCCAGCTCGCCGCTTCCCTCCAACATCCGCACATCGTGCCGCTGCTCGCCGCGGACGCCTCGGGCGACCTGTTGTACTACACGATGCCGCTGGTGGAAGGCGAGTCCCTCCGGGCCCGGATGTCCCGCGAAGGCGAGCTTCCGATCAACGAGGCCGTGCGGATTCTGCGCGATGCCACCGACGCTCTGGCGCACGCGCACGAGCACGGCGTCGTGCATCGGGACATCAAGCCCGACAACATCCTGCTCTCGGGACGCCACGCGCTGGTCACGGACTTCGGCGTCGCCAAGGCCGTGAGCGAGGCCACGGGCGTATCGTCGCTCACGTCGGTTGGCGTGGCGCTCGGCACGCCCACCTACATGGCGCCCGAGCAGGCGGTCGCCGATCCGCACGTAGACCACCGCGCCGACCTCTACGCGCTGGGGGTCCTGGCATACGAGATGTTGGCGGGGACGCCCCCGTTCAGCGAGCACACCCCGCAGGGCATGCTCGCCGCCCACGTCACGAAACAGCCGGACCCGGTCACCGAGCGCCGCGCGAGCATCCGCCTCCCCCTCGCGCAGCTCGTGATGCGCTGCCTCGAGAAGAAGCCCGCCGATCGCTGGCAGTCGGCCGCGGACTTGCATCACGCGCTCGAGGCGCTGGCCACGCCGAGCGGCGGCATGACACCGACCGACACGGCGCCGGTCGCGGCGGTCCCTCGCGCGCCCACCGCGTGGAAGCGACCGGCCATGATCGGGGCGGCTGCCGTGGTAGTCTTGGCGGCGGGGTTCGGTGCGATCCAACTGCTGCGCAGCGGTCCGAGCGCCGCGCCGCGCGACGTTCAGCCCACGCTCGTGGTGTTGCCGTTCGAGAGCATCGGGGAGGCCGCCGATCAGTTCTTCGCCGACGGGATCAGCGAGGAGATCACGACGCGGCTCTCGCGTCTCGCCGGGCTGAAAGTGATCGCGCGGAGCACCGCACTGCGCTACCGCGAGGCCGGAAAGGATGCGCAGGCGTTCGGCCGGTCGCTCGGCGCGGACTACGTGCTGGACGGCACCGTGCGCTGGGTGCAGGCGGGCTCGAACCCGCGCGTGCGGGTCACGCCGGCGTTGATCCAGGTGAGCGACGCGCAGCAGGTCTGGGGCGACGCGTACGAAGCGGTGGTCACGGACGTGTTCGGGATCCAATCGGACGTGTCGGAAAAAGTCGCGAACGCGTTGCAGGGACGGCTGGGCGCGGATGAGCGGCGCGGCCTGCAAGACGCGGGCACGCGGGACGCCGCCGCGCAGCAGGCGTACCTCCTCGGACGGTTTCAGTGGCGCAAGCGGACGCAAGCGGGATTGCAGGAGGCCGCGCGCGCGTTTCAGACGGCGATCGACCGCGATCCCAGCTACGCGCGCGCTTACGCCGGTCTGGCGGACGCGGTCGGCCTGTTTCCGTACTACCACATCACGACGATCTCCAAAACCGAGGCGTACGATCGCGCGGAACGGGCGGCGCGGCGGGCAATCGAGCTGGACAGCACCGGGGCGGAGGGCTGGGCGTCTCTGGGTGAAATCCTGGCGAACGGCCGCTGGGACTGGGTTGGATCCGAGCAGGCCCTCCGCCGCGCCGTGGAACTGGATCCCAACTACGCGACCGGAAACCAGTGGCTCGGGGAACTGCTGATCATGGTGGGCAAGCTCGATGAGGCGGTGACCGTGACCAAGCGCGGCGCCGAGTTGGATCCCCTGGCGCCCATCGTGCTCAACGCCCACGGCCTGGCACTCCACTATGCGGGGCTCACGGACAGCGCCCGCGCGGAGTTCCGTCGCGCGCTGGACCTTCAGGCGGACGCCGCCTCCACCCGCGAGAACCTCATGGACACGTACCTGTATCAGGGATGGCTCGACAGTGCGCTGGCCGTGGCGGCGACGATCGACACTGCGCGCGCCTATTCGACGATGATCGCCGCGATCGTGGACCCGGCGCGCCGCGCCGAGGCCCGCGTGCCGCTGTACGGTCCCCACGATCGGTTTGCCCGGTTTAGCGGAGAGGCCTTCCTGGAGTTCAGCGCGACCATCGGTCCGCCCGACTCCGCGTTCGCCGTGCTGAACCGGTTTGATCGACGAGCGGGACGAGGGATTGCTGTTCATCCAGTACGATCCGCTCGTGGAGCCCCTGTGCCGCGACCCCCGCTGGCGCGCCGCGACGCGGCGGATGGGCTTCTGAGTGCAGCGTGGAGAATGTCGAATGCTGAATGAGCAGACCGAGCGGAGCACGCGCCTCCCGCCGCGCATGTGCGCGCTCCTCCTCGCCGCCGCGGCGTGCTGCACGACCGTTCCGGCGTCCGCGCAAACCGGCACGCTCGTCGTCGTGAACAAGGCCGCGGCCACCGCCAACGTCATCGACGTGGGGTCGGGCCTCACGCTCGCCACGCTGCCGACGGGCCATGGGCCGCACGAGGCGGTGATGAGCGCCGCCGGCCGGATCGCGGTGGTCTCCAATTACGAAGCGGGCCAGCCCTCGCTGACCGTGATCGACGTCCCGGGCCTCAAGGTGCTGCGCACCATCGATCTCGCGCCGTACAACCGGCCGCACGGCATGCAGTTCCTGCCGGGGGACAGCCTGCTCGCCGTGATCTCGGAGGCCACCGGCAACGTCGTGCTGGTGCGCGTGGCGGACGGCACCGTGGTTCGTGCCATCCCGACCACGCAGCGCGGCTCGCACATGCTCGCCATCCCGGCGAGCGGCCAGCGCATCTACACCGGCAACATCAGCGATAACACGGTGTCCGAGTTGAACGTGGCAACGGGCGAATTGGTGCGCACGTTCGCCGTCCCGCCACAGCCCGAGGCAATCAACGTCACGCGCGACGGGCGGGAGGTGTGGGTCGGGAGCAATGCCACCGGCAAGGTGAGCGTCGTGGACCCGATTGCCGGCACCGTCACCACGGTGGCGGAGGGATTCGGGTGGCCGTACCGCATGTGCTTCACGCCGGACGATGGCATGGTCATCATCCCGGACCTCAAGAGCAACGTCGTTCGCTTCTACGAGCGCGCCGCACGCCGTGAGCTGGGGCGGCTCGACCTTCCGGGGGCGGCGCCGCAGGGGATCATCGCGCCTCCGGGCACCGGGGTCGCCTTCCTGTCCTTGAGTGCCGAGGATCGCGTGGCCGTGATCGATCTCGTCACGCGGCGGGTGGTCGAGTACCTGCCGGCCGGCGACGGGCCCGACGGGGTCGCGTACTCGGCGCTGGTCGTGGCCCCATGACGGCGAGATCAATGCGTAGCGGAGCGCGGCCGCGCGCGTAAACTCGCCGCGCGGTAGGTCGCCGCAAGACGGCCATCGAGCGCCGGTGTACCGGCCCAGGCGGAGCCGCGAGTGCACTCGCGCACTCGCGGGTCGACCGCGTCAACAGCCACCGACCGGCCCTAGCCCGGCGCCGGCGCCAGATGCCCCAGACCAATCGCCCGCAGCGCCTTCGCGTAGCGTGGGTCCGATTGCCAGCCGAGCGATCGGGGCGTGGCCGTGATGTAGAGGAGATTGGGATCGTGGTCCCGCTGCGCGTCGGCAAGATATTCGAACGCCCGATCCAGCTCCCCCAAGGCCGCGTGTCCGACCGCCAGCCAGAACGGGAACACGTAACTGCGCTCGGCGCGCTCCGTGAGCTGCCCAAGCAGCTCCCGCGCGCGCTCCACTGCGCCGTGCTGGCAGGCCGCCACAATCAGGATACCCACGGCCGCCACCATGTTGCCCGTCGCCTCCACCGCGCGCTCGCCCGCGGCGACAGCCTTCGCCCCGTCTCCCTTGCGGTTGTAGGCGTCCGCCAGCTGCAGGTAACACACGGTCAGTCTCGGATCGGTTCGGACGATCTCCTCCAGCCGCGCGATCGCCTCATCGACGCGGTCGAACAAGAGCAGAACCTGCCCGAGACGGGCCGAGATGTTGAGGTCGAGCGGATCCAGCTCGGCGGCATGACGATTGGCCG
Organism: uncultured Gemmatimonadaceae bacterium; assembly: GCA_964459705.1. Taxonomy (GTDB): domain Bacteria; phylum Gemmatimonadota; class Gemmatimonadetes; order Gemmatimonadales; family GWC2-71-9; genus JAOTWJ01. The sequence continues at coordinate 6,249 of CAYWNR010000165.1, forward strand.
CCACCGCCTTCGCGAAGTCGCGCTCGACGTAGGTGAAGTAGTACTCGGCCCAGAAGTGCGCGTCCACGGAGTTGGGATTGATGGAGATTGCCCGATCGATGCCGGCCCGCGCCGCGGCATAGTCCCACTCGTAGTACATGGCGACCAGCGCCCGTGCCAGGTGGGCTTCGGCGAGATTGGGATCGAGGGCCAGGGCCCGCTCGGCCGCCTCCTTCGCTGTGGGCATGATCTCGCGAGTGGGCCGCGGGGCAAAGCCAATGGCGAGGATGACGTGCATCTCGGCGAGCGCGCTGTACGCCGGAGCAAACGCGGGGTCGTGCATGATGGCTTCCTTGAAGCTCGCGACCGCCTGCTCGATCGCCTCGCCGCCGCCGAACATGTGGCGGCGGTGATACCGGCCCCGCAGGTACGCGTCATACGCCGCCGGATCGGCTCGCACCTCTCGTGCGCCCGTCGGCACCGCGGGCGCCGGCGTGAACTGGCGCTTCAGCCGCTCGGCGATCGCCAGCGCAATCTCGTCCTGGATCACGAAGACATCCGCCAAGTCACGATCGAACCGCTCGGACCACAGATGATAGCCATTGGCGACATCCACGAGCTGCGCGGTCACGCGGACTCGGTTTCCGGACCTTCGGACGCTCCCCTCCAGCACCGTCCCCACGTTCAGCTTGCGCCCGATCTCGCGGATGTCGAATTCCTTTCCCTTGAACTGAAAAACCGAGGTGCGTGCCGTGACGCGCAGATCGGGAATCTGCGCCACGACGTTGATGATCTCCTCGGTGATCCCGTCGCTGAAGTATTCGTTATCCGGTTCGGGGCTCATGTTGGCGAACGGGAGTACGGCAATGGCGGACGTCGTTGCCGCGCCGCCCGACCCCGCCGGCACGGTCAAGGCCGCCGCGAACTCGTGCGCCGTGGCAAAGCGGTCGCTCGGCAGGCGGGCCAGCGCCCGGGCGATCGCCGCTTCCACGTGTGACGGCACGGTCGCGCGGATGGTCGAGATGACCGGTGCGGGCTCCGTCGACTTGCGGGCGAGGATGGCCTGCGCCGTCGAAGCGGTGAACGGTGGATCGCCGGCGAGCATCTCGTAGAGCAGGCAACCCAGACTGTAGAGATCGCTCCGCATGTCCAGGTCGCGATCACCGAGGGCTTGCTCGGGGGACATGTACGCCGGCGTGCCGATGGCCAGCCCCGTTTCGGTCAGGCGGTCGCCGCCCCCCACCGAGACCGCGCGCGCGATCCCGAAGTCCGCAATCAA
>CAYWNR010000166.1:0-7488 GCA_964459705.1 uncultured Gemmatimonadaceae bacterium
GCAATAGCGGGCCAGCCGGGTGGCGAACGCCGGCTCATCCGCGGGGACCCACACGGACTACCTGGAGTCCAAGAGCCTCATCGTGCCCTGGAGAGATCGCAAGACGTTCCTACGGGACGAGGAGGCCGAGCGCCGGCTCAACGAGGACAACGAGCGCCACGGCTACCAGAAGAACTCTCCCGTCGACAACGCGCTGTCGGAGGTCTTTGAATCCACCGGAGAGGAGGGGGTCTCCTTCTTGCGCGGCGTGCTGACGGGCCCGCCGGAGGGGATTGGTCGCATCCGAAGCAGAGCCGGGTTCAAGGAGACGCAGCACTCTCCGCTCACGTACACCGACCGTCACGGCACGGAGAACGTCCCGTTCAGCGACGCGTTCGCCCTTGCGCAAGCGTTCTGTGCCGCGGAGCCGGCTGCCGTGCTGGTCTCGATCGAGGCGACCGAGCGCAAGTGGGCGCTTGAGGCGTCCCGACCAGGCGACGACTACCTAGTGGGTCTGCTGAACCAGTACCGAGCCGCGTGGGCCCTAATCCGGCAGTGGACGGGCCACGACCCTGCGATCGCGCAGCGCGAGGAGCACATCAAGCAGCTCGAGCGGCTCGTCTTGGACGCGATCTACGCGCTGCAGAAGGCGGGGCTTGATTCGGAGGCGCATCGGCTCCGGCGTGCACTCTCTCGGGAGTGAGTCACTGTTCGAGAACGGTCGGCGCCGGAGGACGGGAGGTTCACGGTGATGCGGCGAAGGGGATAAGGGATAGCCCGGTACGGCGTTGCACCCCTCCAGGTCTTGTGCTCTACGGTTCCCGGACGCAGCCTAATCAGTAGCTAGGCGGCAACCGGAACGGATCGTCGAGGTACATGCAGGACATGTATGAGCACGTCACGAACGACCAAATCGTCATCGCGATCGACGACCTGTTCAAGGTTCTTGGCGCGAAGGAAGAGATGCCGGGCGTAGTTGAACTTCTGGACCTTCTCGAGCGCAAGGAAACGCAGGCATGCGTGCAACGCATGGCGCAATGGCTCGGGCTTCCCGTTCGCATCGAGTTATCGTACGTGTCCAAGGACTTCCGCCCCGGCGCTACCGGAGGGTTCCGGTCCGCGTCGCTGAGTCGAACCGATGTGCATGGGCACGGCATCGATGGAATCACAGCGCAGGTCGCCATTCCGGACATGATGCCGATGTTCGGCACCCACAGCTTGGAGGGGTACCCAATACGGGTGCGCGTCAGCGAGAACTGCCGTGACCTGCCGGACACATTCCTCGCAGTGATCGCCCACGAACTGTCTCACGTTCTCCTCGCCGCTCTGTGGCATCCCCAGAAGGAGAGCGAGCTCCACACGGATCTTGTCCCTCTTCTTCTTGGGTGTCGCGACATTGCGCGATCGGGCAGGAAGACGGTTCAGACAACGACAACACAGAACCAGACGGTTACGCATACAACTACCTACGGGTATCTTCCCGACGACCAATTCGAGTTCGCTTGCCAGCGTGTTTCCGAGATCCTTGAGCATCTTAGGACGCGACGGGACGACCTTCAGGGTCTCGCCTCAGCGGTACGGGCACTACTGAGCGAGACCGAACAGCGCGCTGCGCGTTTCCGAAGTCAGTTAGCCTCGTTAGACGCCCGCCCACGCATGACGATGGCGGGGACTGATGCGCGGGAGATTGTCCGCTTTCACTCCCACGATTATACCCGTGCCTGGGACGCCACCGTGGCGGGCGCGCGGTCGTCACTCACAGCTGCCGAGGAATTCCTCAAGTCACTTGTTCACTACCGTGCCCGTACTGCCGAGAGCATGGCTGAACATTCACGCGCCCTTTCGACTATGCGGACTCGACTGCAGGCCACGCGTGATGCACTCGGCCACGATGTCGCGATCCTCAAACGCACGTGCTCGCCACTCTACAGAATCTGGCACAGTCGATTGCTCCGACGAGTCCTGCCTTGGCGGGGCTAGGTGCACTGCTCGGATTGCCGTCGTTGAAGAGCCGGGAAGCGAGGTTGCCGCCCGACAGGTGCTTGCTGCTGTCGGGCGCGCGTGCCGAGCGCTCACCCGCGTGGCGTGATCCAGTGCACGTCGTCGGAAGGGCCCCGTGCTACACGCCTGGCTCTGGATCAGGAGAGTCCTGGTTCGAGCCCAGGAGGGGCAACTTGAAGGGAGCTAACCAGTTAGGTTGGCTCTCTTTCTTGTTTCTTGGGGCCCGGTCCCCGAGAAACTCCCCGAGAATCGCCGTGTCCCTTGTAACCCGGGCGGGCTGGGTGGCATCTCGCTTATCAGGCAGGTCGCGGCGCTGGAATGTGGCCACCAACCATCTGCCCATCCAGGAGACGCATGGTCCATGAGTCCCACCGTTGCCGAAAAGCCCAGTTCCCCTGATCGAGGTCCGACCTCACCTCCAGGACCACCCGCTTTGGCTGGAGGGTCGGCGCCGCCAGGGTGAATTCCCTTGAACATGTTGGAGGAGTCATGCCCAACTGTGCGTCTTGTTTTGCGCTACTTGTCGGACTCGCCACGTGGGCCTGCACTGGTCCGGAGCGATCAACCACGCCGCTTGAGCAGCAACCACCGGTCGCGTCCGTAGGGGTCTCACCCTCCGCCCGCGGTATCTTGACGCCAGACGACTTGATGGCGGCGATTGCGACTCGCGCTCCCGGCTTCGCGGGCATGTTCTGGGACTCAGCGGGACGGCTGATCATCAGAACGACGCCGGACGCCGATCCCTCGATAGTCCTCACCACGATCCGCGACCCCGAAAACAGCCGAGCCTTCCGCGGGCTTCACGACGCCCTTCTTGAAAACCGGTTCGAGGTAATCCCCAACGCGACGTTCGACTTCCGCGCCCTGATGAGCCTGCGGGATTCCCTGTGGTTTGCACTCCAAGATGGCAGTGTGAGTTCTGTCTCCATCGATGAGGCACGGAACACCGTGCGGATCGGCACTACCACCCAGGCCGGTGAGGACAGAATCCGTGACGCGGCGATGAGGCGCTTGATCCCGACAGGCGCGCTGGCGTTCCAGAGGGGCCTGGTCGTAAGGGACAGCAGTATTCGAAACAAGTTTCGGCCAATCCCTGGCGGAGTCCAAGTGTCTAACAGCCTCGGCCAGTGCACGATTGGCGCGAACGTCACGACGGAGTACGGGAATGGGTTTGTCACCGCGTCGCATTGCACCAGTATCCCGTGGCAAGCGGATGGCCTCGACTTCTATCAGCCGAGTTCCGACCTCGTTGGTTATGAGATCGCCGATCCTACACCTTCCCAACTCGGCCGTGTATGCAGTCCGTATGTACTATGCCGCCTGTCGGATGCAGCGTTCATCCTGTACGATCAATCCTCGTGGGCCGAACTCGCGCGAATCGCGCGAACCGAGGGGCTAGGAAGCACAACCATCGACTCTTACAATCACCGGTTTGTTATCGCCGACGAGGGGGGGTGGCTCCTGGTGGGGGCTCACGTCAATAAGATCGGGCGAACCAGCGGATGGACCGCAGGGGAGGTCACGGGGGTCACCGAGACGTGCGTCGACTTAATAAATTGGATGACCCCTCCCTGTTCCGCCTCAGGAAGTTCTGGACTTTTCTCCGTCCTCTGAGAGTTACACCTTCTCCGCTGGTTACGCCGCGGCTTCCAGCCCCTGCTGGTTGACTGCGCGCCGTCGCGCCCGCGCCGCGCGGAGCTTCTGCTGCCGCTCGGCGAGCCGGGCAGTTGGGTCGCCCGTGTAGTACTCGGCGGGCGGCAGATAGTGGAGCGCCGCATGCAGCCGCCGTTCGTTGTAGTGCGCGACCCACCGGCCGATAATCACGCGGGCCTGCGACAAGTTCGCCAACTCGGCCCCGTCCAGCGCGTCCCGCGTGCTCCGGTGGAAGCGCTCCACCCGTCCGTTCGATTCCGGATGATAGGTCCGAATCCGGATGTGCTCCAACGCAAAGTCCCGCACCAACTCCTTGAAATCCTTCGCCCGAAACTGGCTCCCGTTGTCCGTCACGACCTGCGGGGTCGCTCCCGTCTTCCGCAGGGCGTCCTGGATCACCAGCCGCACGTCGGCCGCCGTCATCGACGTCACCAGGTCCCAGTGCACCACGTAGCGGCTGTACGCATCCAGCACCGTCACCAGGAAGTACCAGCTGTCGTTCACCCGCAGGTACATGAGATCCGTGTGCCAGCGCTGGTTCGGTGCCGTCGGTTCCGCCGGCCGCTCCCCCACCGGGCGGCTCCGCTTCCAGCGATACAGCAGGTCCGCATCGTCCAGGATCCGGTACACGCTCGACGGGCTCAGGTACGCCACGTCCGCGTCCACCATCATCCACGCCAGCCGCCGGTAGCCCTCGCGCGGGGACGCCAGCGCATACCCCAGCACGGCCTCGACCTCCGCCGGCAACGCCTGCCACGGAGAGCGCGGCGGCCGCACCAGATCCTCCAAGCACGCCCGCTCGGCCCGGCGCACCCACGCGTGGTAGCGGCTCTTCGACAGCCCCAGCCGCCGCAGGACCCGCCGCAGCGACCACCCGGTCCAGACCCGGGTCCGCGCCACCAACGCCACCACCTCGGCCTTCACCGCGGCGGGGACGCGCGTCCGCTGCCGCAAACCTAGAGCCCCCTTTTTAGCTCGAGGTTCTCTTCGACCACCTCGGCAATGATCCGGCGCTTCTGCTCCAGTTCCGTCCGCAACCGCTCCACCTCCCGCTCCGCCCCATTCCCCTTCCGGGGCCGCTCGGCCAACGCCTCGCGCATCGCCGCCTTCGCGACCCGCTCCCACCGGTAGAAGGTCGCCGCGTCCAGCCCATGCCGCCGCAACACCTCCGCCACCGTCGTGTGCGGCTGCCGCGCCTCCTCCAGAATCTTCAGCTTCTCCTCGGCCGTGAACCGCCGTGCCGCCTTCCGTGCCATCGTCTGCCTCCTCGTGGGGGTCCATCCCGCACGAGAAGGTGTAACTTCTTCGCCCGCCCGAAAAGTCCTATTACACCTGAACCACTACATCCCCTCCTGGTCACAAACGTTCTCCAATGTCAGACCGAGGCCAACTACTGGTCCGATGATGGTGACAGTGGTGCACCCGTGTTCAGCTGGGACTTTTCGGGCGACCAGGTCACGCTCCAGGGGATTCACACGGGGAGAAACGGCCGTCACCCTGGGGGGAGTCGGGCCTATTTCAGTCCTTGGATCTCCGTAGCCTTCGAGTTGGGCGCCGTGCTGAGTGTATTCACACCGCTCCCGTAGCTGGGGTTCCGAGATAGGCGGGAGGCAGGAGTGACATAGCGATGCACTATCCTCCTCACGATGGCGGCCCCGCTCGCGACCTGCTTCCTTTCGAGAAGTCGGTCGATTCGTGCCGATCTCGAGGAGGGGGGGAGATTGCCGACCTGTCGCCGGGGCGTGCACGCCAAGCCTGGTTCAGGTGAACGTGGCGAGCGCGGCACGGTCCTGCTGGACAGGGTGGGTGGGCCGGTGGCTGAAGCGCCGGATGTGTATACTCCATCCGGCAACCTTGTGGAGTGCCGCCCTACTCCAGGTGGGCGTCAATCCCGATGCCCGGAGCGATTGGGCCGACATCTTGGAACGGCGCTCGCCGGCGTCTGAGAACAGTTCAGAGACGAGGTTACTCAGGAGGTGCTCAATGCGTTTCCGACTGTGGTTTTGCGCAGTGGCCGCAGTGCTTCTCGGGGGTAGGCTCCAGGCGCAGGAGCAGCGGGTTGGTGTCCGTCTTGGGCTCGCGGGCGAATGGAGTACGGTCCCTGACCGGGTCGACTACGCACAGGTGGCTGGAGGCACGTGGGGCGGATCGGCAACCCTCGAAATCCGGCACCCGGCAATGCGGCGCCTCGCGTTCGTGACTCGCGTGGGCTATGTGCCGGAACGGCAGTCGCCGGCGGCGCCAAAGATCACGACGCTGGCCGGAGGTGTTCGCCTGGCGCTATGGGGTACCGGACGCCTCACCACGAGCACGGCCCTCCAGATTGAGGGAGTGTACTTTGGCCCCGCGGCGTACAATGAGGCCGTCTTCGCTACTGGGGGCTGGCGCGCGGAGCGCGACGCCTACTACCCGGGGTGGCGCGCGGGCGTCCGCTTGTCCCCTGCGGTGGAGCTCTGGCCGACCGCCAGCATGGGGTTCCAATTCGCGCCCGCCTTACGATGGCTGGGGCCTGTTGGCAAGGGCGGGCCGGCGGGCAATGCGGCCTTTGTGACCTTCGGCGTGGGCGTCCTGTTCAAGCTGCGGCCGTAGCGCAACGCCCGCTCTGGCGCGCGCAGAGAACTGGAACGAGGTGGGGGTGGGAAGGTGAGGGGATGAAATCCGCCACACGCGCCTGGTTGCCGTTGGCCCGCTACCGTGGCCGCTGTTGCTTCGTTGGCTGTCTCGTCCTGCCAAGCCCCAGCCGGTGGGACACCACTGCTGCTCTTCTGGTTTGCGAATGGACGTCCTGACCGACAGCTCCGCGGTTTCCGCAGAGAACGTTTGTGAGGACGATTCCCGTGGTGCGGCCTGACCGGTGCTTGCGGCTGGTCGGGCGCGCGCTAGCGAGCCGCTCACTCGCGTGGTAGGCTCCTGGGCCACGTCCTTTGATATACGTTGCTGCTGGGAAGGGCCCGCAGGAGGAGCCCTATCAACGTTAGTCGCCCTCGGAGGCAAGTGCGTTGAGAAAGAAAGATCCTTTGGAGGAGGTACGGGCCCTGGAGAAGGAGATCGGGCTATCCAAGGACTTCCTTATCTGCCTTGTCAACGAGGACGACTGGTCGTTTGTGATCAAGCTGCACGCGTTGTTCGAGGCTGTCATTGGCCATGCCCTCGTCGAAGAACTCGGCCGTGCCGAGTTGCGCACGATCTTCGCAAACACCGAGCTCAGTGGGGCCCGCGCTGGGAAGGTAGAGTTCGCGAAGGCGTTGTCCATACTCGACAAGGAAAGCCGCCGGTACATACGCAAGCTGTCTGAGCTCAGGAACGAGCTTGTACATGATGTCACGAATACAAGCTTCACATTCCAACAGCACCTTGATGGGATGAATGCCAAGGAGCGTCACCAGTTCTACCAATCGTTCGAGCTTCAGCCGGCTGCCGGCCCCATGATGCTCCAAGGAAAGTCCTACCCGCGCGAGGAGTTCTTCCTGCAGAATCCCAAGGTGAGCTTGTGGCTGAATGCTTCGACGGTGCTGACGTTCTTGTACCAGAGGAAGGAACTTGGCAAGACTCGACGCGAGTTGGATGCAAAGTGGGCCGACCTCGCCAAACGAAGGGCGCTGCTTCCGCCGCTAGAGGACCGCTAGAGGGCGCCTAGTAGGCGCATCCTGGCTATCGGGCACGCGCTAGCGGGCCGCTCACTCGCGTGGTAGGCTCATAGCTGCCGTCGTTTCATACACGTTGCTGCTGGATGGGCCCGCAGCAGAACCGCCAACACGTTGGACAGCCCTGATGGCCAATCCGCGCGGCACCTACCCGTTTGCTCTCTTCCTGATCTGGGCGTGGCTCCTCTTGGATGTCGGCCTCATCATCATG
>CAYWNR010000167.1:0-7465 GCA_964459705.1 uncultured Gemmatimonadaceae bacterium
CCTCGATCCCCGGCATGACCTCGGCCGGACCGTCAACCAGCTGCCAGCGACCGGCGGCTGCGACCGGCTCAAAGTTGGGTGGCAGGTAGCTGGCGCGAGTGCGTTCGTTGGCCGTCCTCGCGAACGCCAACTCCCCCTGCTGAACGACGAACCTGGCATGTGGAAAAGCCAGTCTGGCAGTGCCCCCATCGTTCACCGGACGATCTGCCACGGTGTTCCCGCCGGCGTGATCGAAGTGGAGATGTGTATTGATAATCAACTTGATATCTGATGTCCTAAATCCTTTTGCTGCAATGGCATCCTCGAGCATGGTAGGTCCAGGAGATCCGCAGTTTTCCACGGCGTAGATGTCGACAAACTTGTCGTTCTCCTTGTTTCCCACTCCAGTATCCACAAGCACGAGTCCGTCGTCGTGTTCAATCAGCAGGCAGCGCAGGGCGAGGGGGATCCGGTTCCGGTCATCCGGGGACGCGCGCTTGGCCCAGAGGGGCCTCGGGACGACCCCAAACATGGCCCCCCCGTCGAGGCGCTGTCGGCCAGCGTCTAGGCTGTGGCACACCAGGTTGCCGACCCGAAACGTCTGCACGAGGCTCATATCGCATCCACCCATCCGGGGCCTGCGGTCTTTCGGGGACGGACCCGCGTGTCCACCCGCCCGAGGTCGTCGAGGGTCTTGACCCCCTGCTCTGCTGCCAGCCCGAGGAGCCGCAAGAGCACGGTGGCCGTCGCCCGGGCGTCCCCGCCGGCTCGGTGGCGGTCTTCGATCTCGATCCCGAAGTATCGGCTCACGGCGTCGAGCCCCCGATGCTTGAGGCCCGGTAGGAGCCGACGGGCCAGCTTCACCGTGCAGACCCTGGGTCCGTCGAGGCGAAGATCCCGAGCCCTTCGCACCTCCGCCTCCAAGAACCGCCAGTCGAACTGGACGTTATGCGCGACAAACACCCGGCCCGCGATGGCCGCCAACAGGTCATCCGCGATCTCGGCGAAGACGGGCCGGTTCCGGACCATGGCGTCGCTGATCCGCGTGACCCGCGTGACGGCGGCGGGAATCGGGCGCTCCGGATTGACCAGCGAGTCAAGGACGGTCTCGCAACGCCCACGCGGCCCCACCACCACTACCGCCACTTCGGTGATACGATCTCCGGCGGCCGGGCGGGACCCCGTCGTCTCCACGTCCACCACCGAAAACACCATCTCGTCGAGTGCGGTAGTCCCGGGCGACGTCCCGGCAAGGACCCAGCGCCCCGTGTGGTCCCGCCGAACCCGGGGGTCGGGGCCGAGGAGGGCCACCGCCAGCCGATCCGCCACGAGCTGCGGGGCGCTCGGGAGACCGAGCACGTCGCGCGTGATGGACGCGCTGTCCGCCGGTCCACCGGCGAGCAAGTGCAGGGCCCGCTCCAGCAGCGTTCCCGTCGGGTGTGCCGCCAGACCAACCTGGGTCAGGGCTCGTCCCTCCGCAGCGGCAGCGTCATGCACCGGGGTCCACCCCCGCCGCGGACCAATTCGGAGCCTTCGGTCATGATGATCGCCCGCTCATCGTCGTCAATCGAAACCTGCCCCGTGAGAAACTCCACGCCCGAGATCATCGTGAACCCGGCACTCCCGCATGCCGCGAGCGTCGCTTCGTTGCGTTGATACGCGAGGGCGAGGCCCGGTCGCAGAGCCACGAGATTGCACCCGGAGGACCATTGTTCGCGTTCCTGCACGGGGCGGACATCGCCACCGCAGAGGATCGGTTCCAGCGGCAGGTCGACGCCTCGCAACGCGTCGAAGAGGTTGGGCATTTCCCGCACACCCGCCATGCCCTTCCGGCGATGTAGCACCGGAAGGCGCTCCGGTCCTATGAAATGGGGCGGGTATACCACGCACAGCTCGCGATCGATCTGCGTGAAGATCATGTCCAGGTGGATGGCCGTGCGCTCCCGCGGCATCACGACGACAATGACGTCGGTCACCTGACTGCGCTGGAAGAGCAGCTCGCAGATGTGGTCGAGAGCCGCCGGGCTCGAACGGTCGGAGAAGCCGAGCAGCAGCGTGTCGGCCCGCGCGGGATGCACGTCACCGCCTTCGAGCGTGAAGTTCGGACGCCGTTCGTCGGACCCATCGTACAAGATACCGGCGTTCTCGAGCTCGGGATGGTACGCGAAGAGCGCCTTGACGATCAACTCTTCACTCCACCGCACTTCGTGCCGCATCGAGCCGATGACGGCGTGCTCGCCGATCACGATCCCGACGTCCCGCGTGAAGAACAGGTTGGGGAGCGGCGGCAGCGCGTACCCGACCTCGTTCAGGGCTCGGCCGATGGGGCCCGCCTCCTCGACGACGCCCTCGATCAGGAACGTGACCAGTTGGTCGGACGGGAGCTCCGAGAGACGGCGCGCGAGATCGTGCGACGGCACGACCTCGAGCGTCCGCGCGATGAGAAAGTCCCGGACCTCCTGCCGCTCCAGGACCTCCGCGAGGAGATCGCGCACCTCCCACACGTCGGCGAATCGTTCGAGCACCGCGACCATCCGCCGGTGCTCCCGGCGCGCGATCTCGAGATCGATGATGTCGTCGTAGAGGTAGTCCTCGCGCGTCCCGGGCGTCACCGCCAGCAGCTCTTCTCCGGGCGTATGAACCAAGACGGCCCGCAACGGGCCGATTTCGGAGGTCACTTGGACGCGGGACATGGGGACAATCTAGTTACCTGCCCGTGCAGTCACCTCCTGCCCGTCCAGTTACCTGTGGATTTGGCGGGATGGACGGGATGAGCGGGATGAGCGGGATGCGCGGGAGGGAGGCGGGGATCCCCTCCATCCCGTGGCGGGGCGCGGCGAGGACGAGGGGATCCGGTTCGTCCCGTCTATCCCACCCCAATCACCGATGCCGCAGCGCGTAGCTCAACGTCTCCAGCTCGATCGCCATGTTCACGTTCTTCACCATCACGTCCTCCGGCACGGCGAGCTGCACGGGGGCGAAGTTGAGAAACGCCTTGACACCCAGGGTCACCAACCGATCGGCGACCCCCTGTGCGGCACCTTCGGGAGTCGCGACTACGACGATGTCGGGTGGGTGATCCGCAAGATCCGATTCGAGGTTCTCCACGTCGCGCACGCGAAGGCCGTCCCACGACAACCCGACCTTCCCGGGATCCTGGTCGTAGACCCACCGGACGTGGAACCCGCGTGACGCGAAGCCGCTGTAACGGGCGAGCGCGCTGCCGACGTTGCCGGCGCCGACGACGGCGACGACGTACGGCCGGCCCAGCCCGAGAATGTCACGCACGGCACGGGTCAACTCCGGCACCGAGTAGCCCATCCCCCGCTTTCCGAACGACCCGAAGAGGGAGAGGTCCTTCCGCACCTGCGCGGAGGTCGTCCCCCCACGCCGGGCAACCTCACCGGAGGAGACAGTCGCAATCCCCTTGGCTTCGAATTCCTCGAGGAACCGGAGGTAGAGCGACAGACGTCGGACGGTGGACTCGGCGATCTTCCGCATATTTTGTGAAAGATTTCACAATGTATGCGGATCTCGGGCTGGAGGGAACCTCTGCTGCAGTCCATGTAGGGGGGAGTCGGCACCGCTGGCCCGGCATCCGGGAGTGAACTCGCGGCTCGGCCCCGGCCGGTAAACCGGCGTCCGCTTGCCGCTTTCAGCGGCTGCTACCGAGCGGGGAGTTCGCTCGCCGACGACGCGCGGAGCCCGAATGCCGGGACACCGTGCTCGCGCAGAGCTTCCTAGGTCAGACGGGTTGCGGCGCGGAAGAGCGCGACAAACTGTGCCGGCGTCAGGGTTTCCGGCCGGGCCGCTCCGTCTACACCGGCCTCGGCACACGCAGCGGCCGCCCGATCCGCAGGTAGGCTCCCCAGGTCCCGGAGGCTACGGCCAAGCTGTTGGCGCCGTCGCCCGAACACGGCCACGGTGAAGGCGCGAAGGGCGGCGCGTTCGCTCGGGCCCACGAGCGGCTCAGGCAGTGGTGTCATTCGAACCACGGCGGAATCGACCTTGGGAGGCGGTTGAAACGCGCCGGCTCGCACGACGAACAGTCGTTCGGCGCGCGCGACGACCTGCACACCGACACTCAACGCGCCAAAGGCCCGGGTGCCGGGCCGAGCGGCCACCCGGTCGGCGACCTCCCGTTGGATCAGGAACACCACCACGACGGGGAGCGGGGGCCGAAGGGCGTGCTCGATGAGTGGACTGGTGATGTAGTAGGGGACGTTGCCCACCACCTTGATGGGCCCATTCGGAGACCCGCCGGCGGCCTCACGGTGCCAGTCCACGGTGAGCGCATCCGCCGAGATGACGCGGAGTCGGGACGCGTGGTCCGCGCTGTCCAGGGACGACGGCAGGCGGGCCGCGAGTTCCGCATCCCGCTCGATGGCCACCACCCGGCCCACGCGCGGGAGCAGACGACGGGTGAGCGTTCCCTCCCCCGGTCCAATCTCGACCACGACGTCGTCGCTGGCCGGATCCAGTGCCTCCACGATGCGATCGAGGATCCTCGGATCGCGCAGGAAATGCTGCCCGAGGCGGCGGCCCAACTCAGGCGGTCCCGGCGGACCCGGCGGACCCGATGGTCGCGGTTTTCCCCCGGGTCCGCCGGTTCTCACGCATTCAGGACCAGCACTGTCCGGTCGTCAGGATCGGGACCGTCCCAGCCCTGGAGGGCGGCAAAGACGGCGTCCACGGCCGCGCGCGCGCCGTGGCGTCGCGCCGCGCGGACGCATTCGATGACGCGTTCCTCACCAAAGCGTCCACCGTCCTTGTCGCGCGCGTCCACGACGCCGTCCGAGCAGAGAATCAGCGTATCCTCGCCCCGCACCCAGGCGGTGTCCGCCCCGGCGAACACGCGCTCGTTGCCCAACCCGAGCGGCGGGGCCGTTGCCCCGAGTCGCTCCCACCTGTCGTCCGCGCGGAGCACGAAGGCGTGTGGATGCCCGGCGTTCGCGTATCGCAGCAAGCGGTGGTCGCGGTCGGACACTCCATAGAACAGCGTGAGTGACATCTCCGTGTCCTCGAGATCGCCGCCGACGGAGTCACGGAGCAAGCGCAAGACATCCTCCGGCGATCCTGCTTCTTCCGCGTGGATGCCGGCCGCGGAGAGCACGAGCGCCATGATCAGCGCCGCACCGAATCCGTGGGAGGACACGTCCCCCAACATCACGCCCAGCCGGTGTTCGGGCAGGCGAATGAAATTGTAGAAGTCCCCACCCACCCCCTCGGCCTGGAGGCACCGCGCGGCCACATCGGCGGCACCCTGGTAGCGGGGCTTGAGCAGTTTCAGTTGGAGGTCGTGCGCAAGCTCCAACTCGCGGCGCACGCGCTGTTGCTCCCGGTCGCGTTCGAACAGTCGCTGATTCTCGATGGACGCCGCCACCTGACTCGCGACCGCCGAGAGCAGCCGCCGGTCACCCACGGAGAACGCATCGATTCCCAGCCGATCCGTGACGCTGAGGACGCCGATGGCGCGGGGCGGCGAGCCCGGCTCCGGGTAGAGAATGGGGACGGAGATGAACGCTTCGCCTCGATAACTCCGGCCTTCCGAGCACGGCGCCGGATCTCCCCCGTGCAGCGGGTCGAACTCGACCAGTCGCCGTTCCCGGAACACGCGGGCCGCGATGGAACATTCGTCGTCAACGGGAATGTCGGTGAAGGTCGCGACGTCGACGCCCCAGCCCGCGACCGGGCGAAGCACGTCCGCACTCTCGTCGTACACGAGAATCGACGCCCGCCGCGCGCCAACGACCGTCGCGACCTCGCGAACGATGGTCCGGGCCGCCTCGGCCAGTCCCAGCGTGCGACTCAAGGTCTCGGCGATCGTGTACAGGAGCTCGATCTCTTCCAGCCGGTCGTGCAGCTGCTGGACGAGTTGGAGGGAATCGCGCTCGGACCCGAGCAGGCTGGTCAGGAACGGCGTGACCAGCTCGGCAGCGGCTTCTTCCCCGCCCTCGAGCTCGATCCAGTAGCCGTCCACCCCCGCGAGCGGCGCGAACCACGAGCGCCCCGCCCGAAATCCCGTGTGCTCGTCAGCCGGGTCCGGCGGAGGCCGCTCGTCGGGTCCCTCGCCCGCGACGGCGCGCAGGCCGTCATGCGTAGTGCTCCAAAGGCGCAGCCGGTGACCAACCAGGCGGCCGAGGGTGAGGAGCAGTACGTCGAGCCGTTCTAGGCGCGGCGCAGAACCATGCAGATGGCGTTGCCCCGGTCGTTGAAGGAGACGTGGTCGACGAGCTGGCGGATCAGGAAGAGTCCTCGCCCACCGGCTGCCTCGAGATCGTCGGGCAGCGCGGGAGCCTCGAACGATACCGGGTTGTACCCGCTTCCCTCGTCAATTACCTCGACCGTGAAGGCGGGGTCGGTGACGGTCACGTGTACATCCACGTGCTTGGACGCGTCCTCGCGATTGCCATAGAGGATGGCGTTCGCCAGGGCCTCGCACAGGGCCACGCGCAGCTGGAAGCGGGCGCGCCGGCCGCAGAGGCCTTCCGCCTCACAGTGCTGGGCCACGACGTCCACCGCTTCCTCGATGACCCGAAGCTCGCTCGGCAGCCGCAGGGAAATCCGTGGGGCCGTACAGGCCGCCTCGGGCAACAGCACGTCGCTCCGCTGGACGGAGAGCCGCATGGGGCTGGTCACGCGCTCAAAAACCCTGGATGGCCTCTTCGGGAGAGGCGGTGATCGTGAAGAGCGTATCGAGCTTGGTGAGCTCGAAGAGCGTGCGCAGGTCTTCATTCAGCCCGGCCAACCGGAGCTCGCCGCCGCTCTCCCGCAGCTTCTTGGCGAGCGAGACGAGCGCTCCGAGCCCCGACGAGTCGATGTAGCCGGTATCCGTGAAGTCGATCAGGATCTTCCGGGAGCCGAAGCTCACCGCCTCGGCCACCTTCTCCTTCAGCTCGTGCCGATTGGCGACGATGAGCTGGCCCGCGACCCCAATTACGACCACACCACTCGCGTCTTTCCGTACGCTGAAACCCATCACCCCTCCACGTCCCTCAGGCTGAAGCCGACTGCAGCAGCGCCACCGCCGCTACATCCACGATGTCATCCGCCGTCGCGCCGCGCGACAGGTCGCAGACCGGCCGGGCAAGGCCCTGGACGATCGGTCCGATCGCCACCGCGCCCGCCAATCGCTGCACCAGTTTGTATGCAATGTTGCCGCTGTCAAGGTCAGGGAATATCAACACGTTGGCGCGCCCGCGCACCGGGGACTCCGGCGCCTTCCGTTCGGCCACGTCGGGGACCAGTGCGGCGTCCCCCTGCAGCTCGCCGTCCGCCGTCACGCGGGGGCGCAGCGAGCGAAACCGCGCCATGGCCTCCCGCACCCGCTCGACCCGGGGGCCCGATGCACTCCCCTTGGTGCTGAACGACAAGAACGCCACCGCGGGCTCGTCCCCCACGATGCGGCGCCGGTCATCCGCCGCGCTGGCCGCGATCTCCGCCAACTGGGTGGGCGTCTGATCCGGCACGACCCCCCCGTCGGCGA
>CAYWNR010000168.1:0-7462 GCA_964459705.1 uncultured Gemmatimonadaceae bacterium
GCGGACTAACTTCGCGCGCCATGAAGACGATCATCGAGCCATTCCGCATCAAGGTCGTCGAGCCGCTGCGCATGACGACCCGCGAGGAACGCGAGCGCATTCTGCGCGACGCCTACTACAACGTCTTCAACATCAAGAGCCGCGACGTACTGATCGACCTGCTTACCGACAGCGGCACGGGGGCAATGAGCAGCCTCCAGTGGTCGGCGATCATGCGCGGCGACGAGTCCTACGCCGGAGCCGAGAGTTTCTTCCGGTTTCGGGACGTCGTGCAGGCGCTGACAGGGTTCGCGCACATTCTGCCCACCCACCAGGGCCGCGCCGCGGAGCGGATTCTATTCGAGCTGGTCGGCGGAGCGGGCAAGGTCGTTCCGAACAACGCCCATTTCGATACCACGCGCGCCAATATCGAGCATTCCGGCGCGGAGGCCGTGGATCTCCCGATCGCGGAAGCGCGAGACCCGTCCATACGGCATCCATTCAAAGGGAACATGGACGTGCAGGCGCTCGAAGACCTGATCGCACGGGTGGGTCCGGAGCGCATTCCGCTGGTCATGGTTACCGTGACGAACAACTCGGC
This sequence comes from uncultured Gemmatimonadaceae bacterium, assembly GCA_964459705.1. Classification (GTDB taxonomy): domain Bacteria; phylum Gemmatimonadota; class Gemmatimonadetes; order Gemmatimonadales; family GWC2-71-9; genus JAOTWJ01. The sequence continues at coordinate 581 of CAYWNR010000168.1, forward strand.
TGGTGGGCAGCCGGTGAGCCTCGAGAACCTGCGCGCCGTGCGCGCGGTCTGTGACCGGCACAAACTTCCGTTGTTCCTCGACGCCTGCCGGTTTGCCGAGAACGCCATCTTCATCAAGCGGCGGGAGCCGGGACAGCAAGATCGAGGAATCCGGGACATCGTCCGCGAGATGTTCGACCTCGCCGACGGTGCCACGATCAGCGCCAAGAAGGACGGGCTCGTCAACATCGGCGGGATCCTGTTGATCCGTGATGAGGCGCTCGCACTCCGGGCGGACGCGCTCCTGATTCTGACGGAGGGGTTCGTCACGTATGGGGGGCTCGCGGGGCGGGACCTCGAGGCGCTCGCTCAGGGGCTCGAAGAGGTGGTCGAGGAGGACTACCTCGCGTACCGCATCCGATCCACGGAGTACCTCGGCGAGAAGCTATTGGAGATCGGCTTCCAGATCGTGGAGCCACCGGGCGGGCATGCCATTTACGTCGACGCGGGGAAGCTCTGTCCCCACATTCCGCCGGAGCAGTTCCCGGGTCAGGCGTTGGTGTGCGCGCTCTATCGTGAGGCCGGCATCCGGTCGGTCGAGATTGGCAGTGTGATGTTCGGGGGCGGCGGGCGCCGACCGGCGTTGGAGCTGGTGCGCCTGGCCATTCCGCGCCGCGTCTACACGCAGAGTCACATCGACTACGTGGTGGAAGCGGCGGCGAGCGTCTTTGCGCATCGTGGCGAGATGGTCGGTCTGCGGATGGAATACGAACCGCCGTACCTGCGACATTTCACGGCGCGGTTCGCCGAGTTGGCACCCGCGTAGTTGCTGGACTCGCTTCAGCAGGAGGGGCCGAGCCCACGGGTCCATCCCGCAGATCCCGAGAAGGACGGCGCGCTTCGGCGCATGATCGGCGGCATGAAGCCGCCGCTCGGCGTCTGCCGGTGAACCGGCGAGTGACCGCTTCAATCGGAGCGCCGGGCGGCGGGCGTATCCGCCGAATCGTGAAGAGCTCCTTGACCCGTCGTCGGGAGGTGGAGTGCCAACGCTGATCGCGTCGCCAACACGCATCGCCGCCGCCGGCACCAAGCCCAAGATCATCGACGAGTTCGTCGGGCGGGTGAATTCCGGGACGGCGGCCCTCAGCGTCGCGCGCATGCGGAGCCCGGCGGGCTGGGAAGAGCCGGGCCAGACACCGGAGTTCGACGAATACACGCTGGTGCTCAAGGGCATGCTCAGGGTCGAATCGCGCGCCGGCACCGTCGATGTCCGGGCCGATCAGGCGGTTCTCGTCCGGGCCGGCGAATGGATCCGCTATAGCACGCCCGAGGAGCCCGGTGCCGAGTACGTCGCGATTTGCCTGCCCGCGTTCACGCCGGACACCGTGCACCGCGATGCCGGAGCGACATGATGGATCCGGGCCGCGTGTTCCTGAACGAGTCTCGTCGCTACGTGATCGAGGAGTATCCAACCAAGATTCGGGCGTGCCTCGACCTGTTGGAGGATGCGGATCTCTGGTGGCGACCCAACGATCAGTCGAACAGCATCGGGAACCTGTTGCTCCATTTGGCCGGCAACATTCGCCAGTGGATCGTGAGCGGCGTCGGCGGTGCCCCGGATACGCGGAAACGTCAGGCCGAGTTTGCCGAGCGGGGCCCGCTTCCGCGCGAGGAAGTGCTGCGGCGCCTCGACGAGACGCTTGCCGACGCCAACGCGGTATTCGTGAGACTCTCGGTCGCGTCGCTTGGTGAGGCACGTAGCATTCAGGGACGTGAAACCACCGTGCTCCATGCCATCTACCACGTGGTCGAGCACTTCTCGATGCATACCGGGCAAATCATCTACCTGACCAAACAGCGTACCGCTCGGGACCTTGGTTTCTATCGCGATGCCGGTGGGCTCGCGGTCCCTGAGTGGGAACGCCGGATCCGGCGGTAGCGTGCTCGTCATCACGAACGGCGACCACGCGGCCGGCGCCATCGCGCGCGCCGGCATCGAGGGCGAAGTCCTGTCGTGGATGGACGTGCTGCACGAAGGTCCCGTACCCGCAGATCTGTCCCTGAACGAGCTCGCCCTGGTCAGGGCGCGGTTCTTCGCGGAGCTCGGGTGGGGGGCGTTCGAGCAGACAGCGGCGGCGTTTCAGCGACGGGACGACCGGTTGCGCACCTGTGCGACGGAGGACGAGGTCCTCCTGTGGTTCGAGCACGACCTGTTCGACCAACTGCAACTCGTGCAAGTGCTCGACTGGTTCACTGCTCGAGATCGGCGACCCCGCAAGCTGACCATGATCTGTCACGACCACTTCGTTGGACGGGCATCCCCGGACCAATTGCGGTCCGATTTCGCTGGCCGCGCGCCCGTGACGGATCAGCAAGTCGCCCTCGCGGCGGACGCGTGGGCCGCCGTTCGGTCGCCCACGCCGGAACCGTGGGTTGCGCTGTCCGAGAACGATTCGAGTGCGCTCCCGTTCCTCGCGTCCGCGCTCGATCGCTTGCTCGAAGAGCTCCCGGGGCGGGATGGACTCGCGCGCTCCGAGCGGCAAATCCTCCGAGTCGTGGCGGACGGTGCGCGGGATCCGGCGTCGGCGTTCACCGCCGCCCTGGCGCTGGAGGAAGCCGCCTACCTCGGCGATGCCACGTTCTTCCGCTACCTGGCCCGACTCACCGACGCACCGGTACCGCTGGTGTCTCAGAGTGAGACGGGGATGGCGCTCTCAGACATCGGTCGCGCCGTGCTCGATGGGCGCGAGGACTTCATCCGGGTCGGCGCTCTCCATCGTTGGCTCGGTGGGGTGCGCCTGTGCCGCGACAACCTCTGGCGTTGGGACCCCGAACGACGCGCCCTGCGACACACCAGCGCGGGATGACGGTTGAACCTGCCGAGGTCGGGTGGATCTCGTCTTCCGGAGGACTCGGCGCGGGCGCTTGACTCAGACGCGCGACGGGCTGACACTGCATGGCTTCCGGGCTAGTGGTCCGACAGGCTGATCGAAGGGACTCCAGATGAGCACGACGGTTGTCGAAGTCAGGAACGTCACCAAGCGGTACGGGGCGTACACCGCCGTCCGGGACCTGTCGCTCATGGTCCCCCGCGGCGCGGTGTACGGTCTGCTTGGCCCCAATGGCGCCGGCAAGACCACTACCATCCGGATGATCATGAGCATCATCATGCCGGATGAGGGGAAGATCGCCCTGTTTGGCAGCCAGGGATCGGGAAAGGATCTCAGTCAGCGCATCGGGTATCTGCCGGAAGAGCGCGGACTGTACCGCAAGATGAAGGTGATCGACCTTCTCGTGTTTCTGGCCGAGATCAAGGGCGTGGACAGGCGCACGGCCAAGCAGGGTGCGCTGGAGTGGCTCGAGCGCCTCGGGCTGGCCGACTGGGCGCTCAAGAAGGCCGATGATCTCTCCAAGGGCATGCAGCAGAAGGTGCAGTTCATCTCGACCGTGCTCCACAAGCCCGAGCTGCTGATCCTGGACGAGCCGTTTGCCGGGCTCGACCCGGTCAACTCTCAGGTCATGAAAGACACCGTCGTCGACCTCGCACGCGGCGGCACGACGATTCTGTTCTCGACACACATCATGGAGCACGCCGAGAAGCTGTGCAGTGCCGTGTGCATCATCGCGCGCGGGGCGAAGGTCGTGGACGGGCCCTTGGCCGAGGTGAAGCGGAAGCACGGAGGGTCGCACCTGATTGTCGCTGCCGAGCGCGCGCCCGCGCTCGACGCCGTGCTGGGTGATCGCCGATTGGTGGCGCGGGCCGACGACTACGGGAACTACGCCGAGCTCGAGTTGGCTCCGGGCGCCGAGCCACAGCGCATCCTCCAGGCATTGGTCCAAGGTGGTGTGTCGGTGAGTCGATTCGAGATCGCGGAACCGACGTTGCACAAGATCTTCATCGACTTGGCGGGGGCTGACGCGGCGATAGCGGCGGAGGAGGCCCACCATGCATAAGCTCGCGGTCGTCATCCGGCGGGAGTTCATTGAGCGGGTGCGCACCAAGTGGTTCATCATCGGGACGGTGCTCGGGCCCGTGTTCATGGGCATGTTCATCGTGCTCCCAATGCTGATGGCCGACAAAGGCGCGAAGACGCGTACGGTGGTCGTGCTCGATGCCACCACCGATAGTTTTGGCACCCGGCTTACCGACGCCCTCGGACAAACTGGACAGGTCAGTGTGACCCGGCAGTCGGTGCCGCTGGCAAACCTGGAAGACCGGGCTGGCACGTTGGCACAAGAGGTCGGTAAGCAAGGCTCGCTCGACGGCATCTTCCTGGTGACAGATGAAGCGGTGGCGGATGGGCATGCGGAGTATCGGGGCAGCAACGTCACCTCGATGACGGACATGCGTACGCTCTCCGCGACGCTGCGAGGCGCGGTGTTCACCGAGCGCTTGCGGCGCGAGGGTGTGGAACCATCGGTGGTGGGGAGGGCGCAAATCCCCGTCGATTTGAAGACCGTCAAGGTCGTGAACGGCAAGGTCACCGGGGAATCTGGACAGTCGTCGTTCTTCGTGGCCTACGCCACGTGGTTCCTACTCTACATGGCCATTCTCATCTACGGGGCTCAGGTCCTGGGCGCGGTTGTCGAGGAGAAGTCCTCCCGCATCGTGGAAGTGCTGATCTCCAGCCTCAAGCCGTTTCACCTACTGGCGGGCAAGGTGATCGGGGTCGGCGCGGTGGGCCTGCTCCAATTGGGCATCTGGCTCGGTGCCGGGAAACTACTCCTCGACCGCCGCGCCGACATCGCCAAGCTGCTGGGCCAGAGCGATGAGGCAGTACGGGCCATCGGCAGCATGACGTTGCCTGAGGTTCCCCTGGCCACCGTGGCGGTGCTCCTTACGTACTTCGTGTTGGGGTACTTCCTGTACGCCGCCATGTTCGCCGCGGTCGCCGCCATGGTGAACACCGAGTCGGAGGCCCGGCAGGCTCAGATCCCGGTGGTGATGTTACTGATCATCCCCACCATGATGATGCTCGGAATCCTCAACAACCCCGACGGTGGCTTGGCACTCGCCATGTCGCTCATTCCGTTTGCATCGCCAATCGGCATGCCGGTGCGCTGGGCGGCGGCCCCCGTTCCCCTGACGCAGGTCGCGGCGTCGGTTGCCATCCTCATTGCGACCGTCGCGATCGTTACATGGATCGCGGGACGGATCTACCGGGTTGGGATTCTTGCCTATGGCAAAAAGCCGGGGCTCAAGGAGCTAGTTCGGTGGGTGAGGGGCTGAAGGTCAGACGGCAAGACGGATAGACGGCCAGCGGGAGAAAGGACCTAGGACCTAGCCTGGGTCCTTTCTCCTTTTGTGGCGGTGGCGCCGATCTTCCGCAGCAGGCCGTAGAGGGTCTTCCCGGTCTCGCTGGCCAGAGCGTCGAGGGTCTTGAAGTCCGCCGGAGACACGTACCCAAGCTCCTTGGCTATTCCCAGGATCGTCTCCGCCTCCGCTAGCGAACCCGCGGCGATGTCCAGGTAGCGCCGGTACTCGCGCGAGCCCTTCTTGGCGCTCCCCTCGGCGATGTTGGTCGGGATACTGTAGGCGGCGCGCCGGAACTGATTGGCAAGGCCGTCCTGTTCGTAATCCGGGAACCGCCGAGCGGCCTTGACGCACTCGATCGCCAGCCGCTGCGCATGCTCCCACGCTTTGAGATTCCTATAAGGTGGCATGGAACCAAGGTGATCAATGGCGGAGCACAGGTGGTAACCGGACGAACGCACGTGAAGCCGAATCGTCGCCGGGCCCCGGAGGGTCGGCGTCAGCAGGGTTGTAGGGGGTAGCGAGGCGATAGGTGGTTGGAGGGTCCTAGGTCCCACCCACCGCTTGCCGTCTGGCCGTCTTGGCGTCTATGCTACCCCCTCACTCTTTCTCCATATGACCTACGACCTGATTGTGATCGGTGCCGGCCACGCCGGCTCGGAGGCTGCCACCGCAGCAGCCCGCCTTGGCGCGCAGGTCCTCGTGGTCACGTCGAATCTCGAGACGATCGGCCAGATGTCGTGCAATCCGGCCATCGGCGGCATAGCCAAGGGTACGGTGGCGCGCGAAGTGGACGCGCTCGGCGGCGTCATGGGACGGGCGACCGACCGCGCGACGATCCAGCTCCGCATGCTCAACCGCTCCAAGGGGCCGGCCGTGTGGGCACCGCGGGCCCAATGCGACCGCGCGCTGTATCGCAACGCGGCGCGGGGCGAGCTCGAGCGATTCCCCGGGTTGGCGTTCCTGCAGGCGACCGTCGCCGCGTTGCTCCTCGACGGGGAACGCGTCTCGGGACTGCGAACGACTACGGGCGCCGAGATTCGGGCGCCGTCCGTGATCTTGACCGCGGGTACGTTCCTCCGGGGTCGCATCCACGTCGGGACCGACCTGCAGGTTTCCGGTGGCAGGGCGGGCGACCCGGCGGCGATCGAGCTCGCCGATCAACTCCGCGCGGTTGGATTGGAAGTGGACCGCTTCAAGACGGGCACCCCGCCCCGCATCGACGGCCGGTCGGTGGACCACCGGCTCCTCGAGCGACAAGACGGCGAGTTGGACGAGTACCGATTCAGCCATTTCGCGCGCGCGCCGCGGCCGGAGCAGCGGCCCTGCTGGCTCACATGGGCCGGCGCTGCGGCGAAGGAGATCATCCAGGAGCATCTCCACGAGTCGGCGCTCTATGGAGGGGCGATCGCTGGTCGCGGACCTCGGTACTGCCCCTCGGTAGAGGACAAGATCGTCAAGTTCCCAAATGCCGAGCGTCATCAGGTGTTCCTGGAGCCGGAGGGCCTGCACACCCACGAGCTGTACGTCAACGGGCTTTCCACGTCGCTGCCGGCGGTCGTACAAGAGGCCATTCTTCACGTCGTGCCCGGGCTGGAGCGCGCGCGTATGACTCGGCCCGGCTACGCGATCGAGTACGACTACTTCCC
>CAYWNR010000169.1:0-3954 GCA_964459705.1 uncultured Gemmatimonadaceae bacterium
CACTCTCGCGGGCGCGCAAGCGGTTGGTGGAAGCGCACGCCGCGATGGAGGGATCCGATGCGGCATCTGGATGATGGGCAGATTGCGGAGTTGATCGACACGGCGGTCCCGGCGGTCCCGGCGGTCGTTCGGCATCTTGCCGAGTGTACAGCCTGTCGGGAGCGAGTCGAGGAAGCGCGTCAGATCTCGGAGCGGGCCAAGGCGATTCTCGGGACCGCCGTGCCCGCGGGGTCCGCCGGGTCCGTCGTGCCTCCGTTCGAAGAAGTGCTGCATCGTGCGGGGCGGGCGCGGGTGCGTCGGGCGCGACTCGGGACGATGCGGTGGCTGGCGTGGGCGGCGACCCTGGTAATCGCTGGTGGTGTCGGATGGTATGCGCGAGACCAGTTGGGATTTGCTCGGGATACGTTCCGTCCGGCCACCTCATCACTGGAGTCGGCGGCGCGTGCGGAGCCGGAGACCAGCGCCGTGGTCGCCGCTCCGACGCAGGTCGCATTGGCGGATCGCGCCATGCCGGCCGAGGAGCAGAAGCCTCAAGTGGCCAATGAGGGGAAGATGAGCGCGCCGGCCGCACCTCCGGCGGCGCTCGCGGTCGGCGGCGCGGCGCGGCAGGAATCGACGGCGGCGGATCGTTTGGTGGCGGAGCAGCGCCGCGATCAGACGGCGGGGGCAGCACCACCTCCGGTAGCGCAGAACCTGGCGGCACCCGCGCAGGAGCGCCTCGACGCGCGCCGTGCGGTCGCCGAGGCTGAAGCGCCGGCAATGGCCAAGTCGGCGGCCGATGTCGCCGACGTGCTGGACGAGCGTGGCTGGGTTCCCACCACTCGTGAGACGGCCGAGCGGGCGCTCGGCGGGCCGGTAGCGACCGTCGAGGGATTGCCCGTCGTGTCGTACCGATTGCGCACCGTTGGCGGCGTGCAGGTTCTTACCGTACAGTCACTCGGCCCGGGGATGGAATTGGAACTGCATCAGTCGGCGGTGACGCTCGCCCGCGGAGCGGTGGCCCCTACGCCGACGGCGGTGGGCGCGGCGGGAGTTGCTGAGATGCATGTTCGAACAGCCGTTGGGCCCGCGACGGACACCGTCGAGATCGGTGGATTCCGGGTGGTTGGCCGAGCGCCGATTTCGATCGATTCGCTGCGGGCATTGTTGAAGAAGATCAAGCGGTAGTCTGCTCCCTGGCCCCCCTTCGGCCTCACCCCCTGGGCCTCTCTAGGCCTCACCCCCTGGCCCCCTCTCCGCAACGCGGAGAGGGGGAATACGAGTGAGGGTACTAGGGTGTGGGTTCACCTCTTGATCATCAAGCCTGATCGGGACCTACCGAGGCTCTCGGTAGAGCAAGGAACCCTCGGGCAACGGACAGCACGGCCAGCAGAAGGATAGGAAGGGCAACGGGGTTGGGTATCATGAAGACGAACACCACACCACAGGCGAACAGCGCAATCCCACCGGAGAGAGGGCGAAACAGCGCGTAGACGAGCACGGCGGCGCTGAGGATCAGCATGACGCAGACCAACGTGTTCCGGCCCAGGTACGCCGGATAGACATCCGGATTGATCAGATTGGCTACACCGAAGACCAGCAGGAAGCCGGCCAGCACAACTCCGAGGGTGATCGTGACGACCGCAAGCAACGTGGCGGGGGGTGAACGCCGGGCATGCATGACGGCTCCCTGCAGATGTGCACTTGGGTGTGGTGCCACGCTACGCTACGGGATCCGACGGAATAGCCCAAGGACAAGCGCGGTCGGGATTCGGCAAGGCACCTTGCCCGACGCGCGGAGGATGGCCGGACGAGGGTGCGCTGGAAAGCCACCGATCCACGAACTATCGAACCCGCTAACTGCCTAGCCGCCTTAGTCGTATCAACTCCGCCATCACGGCGATCCCGATCTCGCCGGGCGTGTCAGCACCGATATCCTCTCCAATCGGCACCTTGACCCGCTCGAGAGCACTCCGGGGGACACCTGCATTCGAGAGTGCCTTCCAGATCACCTCACGCTTGCGGCGACTACCGAGCATCCCCACGTAGCGGGCGGGTGACGCCGCCGTGCGCTGGATGACCGTGGCATCCAGCGCGTGACCCCGCGTGCACGCAATCACGTAGTCGTCTGAGTCGAGCGTCAGCGTGTCGAGGACGCTGGGGAGATTCTGGACCACCACCTCGGCCACACTCGGAAATCGTTCGCGATTGGCGAATTCGTCTCGATCGTCCACGATGACCACGTGAAAGTCCGTGGCCGCCGCCGCCCGCGCGATCTCGCAGCCGACGTGCCCGGCGCCGAAGAGGATCAGGCGGGGGACGCGGAGCAGCGGTTCGATGAAGAGGCCGTTGGCTTCGTCGACGGTGGCGGCGGACCCGGCGGACCCGTGCCAGTCGCCGATCTTGCTCACTTCGTCCCCTGCCCGCAACGCCTTCTGGGGCCCAGTGGCCCAGTCGAGCGCGGTGATCACCGTTCCTCGGAGCCGAGTGTCGATGGCCTTCGCGACAGCCTCGTAGAGCATCACCGCTTGCTCGCCGTGGATCACGGGCTCGAGAAACAGCTCGACCGTGCCGCCGCACGAGAGACCGAGGTCGCCGGCGACGTCGGCGTTGAGGGTGTGACGTACGAGGGAGGGTTTCCCCATCGCGATCACCTCGAGTGCCTGCGCGGTGACGTCGGCTTCCAGACATCCGCCGCCGATGGTGCCAATCCGGGAGCCGTCCCGGCCCACCAGCAGCTTGGCGTCGGACGCCATGGGCAGTGACCCGCGGCGCCGCGCTACCGTCGCCAATGCCGCCGCCGTGCCTGCGCGCGCGGCTTCCGCCGCCGCCCGCCAGAGGTCCGCGCGCTCGCTCACGCGGCCGGCAGCTCCTCGAGACGCGCCACGGCGCGTCGCAGATGGGGAATGACGATCGACCCGCCCACGACCAGCGCCACCGAGAACGCGTCGAAGAACTCGTCGTCGGTCACGCGCTCTTCCCGACAGCGCACCAGGTGGTACGTGATGCAGTCATCGCAGCGCAGCACCATCGAGGCCACCAGGCCGAGCAGTTCCTTGGTCTTCACGTCCAGCGCGCCAGCGTCGTACGAGCGCGTGTCGAGCGCGAAGAAGCGCTTGATGTTCACGTTCCCCGCGTTGAGGATGGCCTCGTTCATCTTCTCGCGGAAATGGCGAAACGCTGCCAGCGTCCCAGGACTGTCGGACATCACCCCTCCATCGGAACGGCCCGGTCGAAAACTAGCCTCGTTCGAAGAGAGGGACAGAGGGGCAGAGAGGAGGCGGTAGCTAGCTCTCTGCCCCTCTTTTCTCTCATCAGAAGGGTTGGGGTCAGGCGTGGCCGCTAGTGGTGCGCCAGATCCACCGCGCGGTCGGCCAACCGCGGACTCACCATCGGGAACGTGCGCGCGAAGACGCCGTAGGCCAGGAGGAAGAGGCCGAGGAAGCCGAGGCTCACGCCGATCTCCGGCAGACCCAGGACCGGGGCGTCGCTCAAAGAGGGCTGAACTTGCAGGTAACGCTCGGCCCACATCCCGAGGAGGCTGATCAGCGCGAACAGTGTGAAGGTTGCCGGCGTGATCTTGGCCTTGACCCAGATCAGGCCCCAGAACGGAATCAGGAAGACGGCGAACAGCACGAGCCACGCAACCGGCTGCCAGTTTCCGTACATGCGGAAGAAGACCCAGGGGGTCTCATCCGGCAGATTGCCGTACCAGATCACCAGCACATGGGTATACGTGAGATATGCCCAGAAGACCGTGAAGCCAAAGATCAACTTCCCCAGGTCGTGGAACTGGTGCGTCCCGATCATCCCTCCCAGCCCCAGCCGGCGTCGCCAGTACACCATCATGAGGCCGAGCGTCGTGAGCCCGGTGAGGAAGGCCCCCATGAAGTAGTACGCGCCAAACAGGTTGCTGTACCAGTACGGCGCGAGCGACATGATGAGGTCGAACGCCAGGATCGAGAACAGGTAGGC
>CAYWNR010000169.1:4054-7461 GCA_964459705.1 uncultured Gemmatimonadaceae bacterium
AGTACGGCGCGAGCGACATGATGAGGTCGAACGCCAGGATCGAGAACAGGTAGGCGTAGAGCACGACGAGCAACGGCGCCAAACGATGGACGCGCCGCTCGACGACTTCCAGGTGCGCCGACGACCCGTCGTAGGCTCCCGCGATGCGTTGGTACACGTTCCGCTTCCAGCCGGTCGCGTGCTCCATGAGGGCGTGGACGTCCGGCTTGAGCTCGTACCACACGAACGCGGTCGCGACCGCGGTGACGACGAGCAGGCTCACGAGGTCGCGCCAGAACACCCACGGGACGGTGAGCCACTTCCCCCGGGCGGGCGTGGGGTGGGCGATCCACGGGAAGAGGTGCGTGCGTCCGAGCCACAGGACCAGAAACAAGACCAGGGCCACCGGCAGAAACGCCACACCCGCCTCGGCGAACCGGATCACGGGCCCCGACCAGACGGCGTGCGTCATCTTCTGCGTGGCCGCGAAGATCACCGCGCCGGCGGCGAGACCGGTGAAGAACACGAAGTCGACGAGGAACATCCGCCACGCCCGCGCGGGATCGTCACCCAGGACCTGTACGGTGAACAGCCCGAGACCGACGACAGCGAGTACCCCCCCCACGGCGAGCAACGTGCCCGCGGGAGCCGCTGCCGCGCGCCGATACGCGTCCTGATGCGTGGTCGTCGAGGTCATTGCGCGACCCCCTGCAACAACCTGAGGTAATTCACGACGTCCCATCGCTCCATCGGTGGAATCCGGTCCCCATACGCGGGCATGATGGCGCCGCCGTGCCGGACGATCGCGTAGAGATAGCCGTCGGTGTACTGCTTCGCGCGATCCGTCAGCAGGCTCGGCGCGACGAGCAGCTTCTCATTGACGGGACCGTCCCCCGCCGCTTTCTCGCCGTGACATGGCAGGCAATAGACGTCGAACCGCTGCTTGCCGATATCGAGCGATTCGGCGGTCCGTGGCACCGGGTTCTTGTGCGCGTTGACCGCCGGGAGGTTGGCCGGCGTGATCGGCAACGGCGGTTCCCCACCGGTCACGGGGACGGTTCCTGGCACCGGGGGTCGGGGCGTCGGCCACTTGTACGGCTGAATCGCGATCCCGTAGTGCATGGTCGCGAACCACGGCACGAGCGCCACGACATCGTCCGGTCCCGGCACCCGACGCAAGCGGTCCGGCCAGTCGTTCGCCGAGCAGGCGGCCAGGCCGAGCACGGCGGTGAGGAGTACCAGGTTACGCTTCAACCCGCACCTCCTCCGCGCCCGACGTCTGGAGCAGCTCTTGGACGGCACCGGTCCGGTCCGTGTCGCACGGGACGAAGACGCCGATCTGGTCGTCCGTGAACCGCGGGTCATACGCGGCGGTTTTCCGGGTCCGCACGATGTGCACGACCAGCCCCGTCAGCGTGGCGAGCGCGCCGCAGAGAATCGTCAGCTCGAAGGCGATCACGATGTACGGAATCACCGACGGAATCGGCTTCCCGCCGACCACGATCGGGTAGTCGAGGGACATCCAGAGCGTCATCAGGAATCCCAGACTCAAGCCCGTGAGGCCACCGGCCAGCGTCCAGCGTCGCACCGGACTGATGCGGTGCCCCACCGCCGCCGCGATCTCGTGATTCGGCACCGGCGTGTAGACCGTGAAGTCGCGGTAGCCCATTTCCTTCAGCGTGCGAATGGCGTGGCTCGCGTCGTCCACGTGACGGAAGGCGGCGAGGACGCCGGCGGCTCGGGCGCTCATGCGTGCGCTCCTTTCCGCCGCGGCATCGGGATGATCTCCTTGACCTCCGTGATGGACACCGTCGGGAAGTTCTTCGCGAACAGCAGGAACCACATGAAGAACCAGGCGAAGCTCCCCGCCAGGATCGTCAGGTCCACCCAGCTCGCCGTGTAGTGTCCCATCGCGTACGGCTCGTATTCATGGGACAGCGACGTGACGATGACGACGTAGCGCTCGAACCACATCCCCAGGTTCACGAAGAGCGACAGCACGAACAGGGCGGGAATGGAGCGGCGGACTTTCTTGAACCACAACAGCAGCGGCAGGGCGCCGTTGCACAGCAGCATGGTCCACGTGGCCCACCAGTAGTTCCCGAAGGCGCGGTTCCAGAACGACGCCCGCTCGAACGGATTGCCGCTGTACCACGCGATGAAGTACTCGGTGACGTAGGAGTACCCGACGATCGAGCCCGTGAGCAGCAGCAGCTTCGCGAGGTTCTCGAAATGCACCGCGGTGACGTACCGCTCGAGCCGGAAGACCTTGCGGATGGGCACGATCAGCGTGACCACCATTGCCACACCGGAGTAGATGGCCCCGGCCACGAAATACGGCGCGAAGATCGTGGCGTGCCACCCAGGCACGATGCCCATCGCGAAATCCCAAGACACGACGCTGTGCACCGACAGCACGAGCGGCGTCGCGAGGGCGGCCATGTACAGGTACGCCTTGGTGTAGTGGCGCCACTGCTGATCGGTGCCACGCCAGCCCAGCGAGGTCAGGCGGTAGAGTTTCTTCCTCCATCCCACGGCCTTGTCACGGATGGCGGCAACATCGGGCACGAGGCCGAGAATCAAGAACAGGGTGCTCACCGTGAAGTACGTGGAGACGGCAAACACGTCCCACACGAGCGGCGACTTGAAGTTGACCCACAACCCGCGCTGGTTGGGATAGGGAATGAGCCAATAGGCGTACCACAGCCGGCCTACGTGGATCAGGGGGAAGAGGCCCGCCGTCATCACCGCGAAGACGGTCATGGCTTCCGCCGTGCGATACACCGCGGTGCGCCACGCCGACCGGAAGAGGTACAGGATGGCCGAGATGAGCGTGCCAGAGTGGGCGATGCCGACCCAGAACACGAACGTCGTGATGTACACGCCCCACATGACCGGCGGCGTATACCCCGCGACCCCCAGTCCCCACCGAATCTGGTACAGCAGCGCGAACACGCCCGCCCCGAGGACGAGCAGCACGAAGCCCATCAGAACGAAATAGCCGCGACCCGGATTGCCAAGGGTCGCCGCGATATCGCGCGTGACCTCGTGGTACGTCGGGTGCCCGTGTGGGGCGGGCGGGGCGTCTGGCTGCACGCTGGTTGCCATCGTCTAGCCTTCCGCCACGTTGCGCACCTTCATCAGGTACGTCACCGATGGGCGCGTGTTGAGACCATCGAGCACGCCGTAGCCCCGTTGATCCCCGGCCAGCGCGACAACCCGAGACGCGGGATCCGTGGTGTTGCCGAAGACGATGGCGTCGGCCGGACAGGTCTGCTGACACGCCGTCACGACGTCGCCGTCCGCCAGCTTCCGGTCGGCGAGCCGCGCCTCGTGCTGGGCGCCCCGGATACGCTGGACGCAGAAGGTGCATTTCTCCATCACGCCCTTGGACCGCACCGTCACGTCCGGATTGAGCAGCCAATTCA
>CAYWNR010000170.1:0-7410 GCA_964459705.1 uncultured Gemmatimonadaceae bacterium
AGTGGCTCTCGCGGGTGCTCGCGCGCGACGTGACGGGCGACCCCGCCTATCTCAACCTGACGTTGGCCTCCACCTCCGGCGCTACGCGCGGCGGCGGCGGCGCACGAGGCGCGGCCGCAACGAAGCGCGCCCGGCGTCGGCCGGCGCCGGCTTGATCCCCAGACGGACGTCGAAGGCCTTCTCGAACAACGCCGCCTTCCGGCGCGCGTCCCACAGCTCCACCACCGGTTCCCGCGCCGCGGTCACCACGAGCGTCACTCGGCCCTGTCGCGGATGGCACTCCACGCTCGACACCAACTGCTGGTGACTCCGGTTCAAGGCCACGCCGAGGCGGAGGATGCCGGCGAGGCGCCGGACCAGGCGACGGTCGGCCTTGGCGAGCCGCGCGAAGTTGGCATGGGACCGCTTCGGATACGCACGCCGGTGGTAGCGGGCGACGTTGGCGATCACCTCGATCTCCCGCGACGACCAGCCGGCCAAATCGGAATGCATGATCAGGTGGTACGCGTGCTTGTGATGCTTGGCGTGGTTCACCAGGAATCCGGCATCGTGCAGCAGTGCCGCCGCCGTGAGCAGCTCGCGAGCGGAAGGCGGTAGGCGGTACCGTGGCTGCAACCCATCGAAGATCTGTCCGGAGAGCAAGGCGACGTGCTCACCGTACCGCTCGTTGCAGCGGCACCGCCGCGCGAACCGTCGGACGGCGTCCATCCGCGTGGGCGGCACGGCGGCCGCCGCCGTCTCCAGTCCCAGATCCGCGATCATCGCGAGCATCAGTCCATCACGCACCCCGCCGTCGTTGATCATGATCTGGCGGCACTTCAGGTACTTCGCGAGCCGGGCCACGACCGCGGTTCCCGCCACGATGATATCCGCCCGTTGGGGCGGCATGCCGGGGATCTCCCGTCGCGCGGACTCGGGAACCTCGAGGAACCGCGCCAGCATCCGGGTGGCCTCCGCGCGCGTGACGCCGTACCCGTGCGGGTTGCCTTCCTTCCCCTCTCGGTCGAACCGCACCATGCCCCCGAGGGCGGTGAACGTTCCCCCGCTCCCGACGATGACCTCGACCGGGAAGGGCGGTTTGCCAATTTCGTCGTGGAGCGCGCGGTCGATGGCATGCCGCAGTCTTTCCCAGTGCCGAGTTCGCAGGGGGTCGGACTTGCCGTACTTCTCCGTCAGCCGCACCGCACCCAGGGGCAGGGAGTGCACCCGATCGACGAGCGACCCGGCTGACAGCACCACCTCCAGGCTTCCGCCGCCGATGTCGGCCACGGCGACCGCGCGCCCCTCGAGATTGAAGCGCCGCATGGCGCTGTCGAACGCCAGGCGAGCCTCTTCCTCGGGGGAGATCACCTCGACGCGAACGCGGTGCCGTCTCCACGCCTCACGGCGAAACGCCGCGCCGTTGTCCGCCTCTCGCACGGCGCTGGTCGCGGCCGCCCGGAGCTCCGCCACCCCCATCCCGTCCGCGATGGCGCGCATCCGTCCGACCGCGTCGAGCGTCCGTTCGAGCGCCTCGGCCTGCAACCGGCCGGTCCGTGCCACACCGGTCCCCAGTCGCGTCATCTCGCGCTCTTCGTCCAGCACGCGGTAGGTGCCGTCCGGCAGGATCTCCGCAACGACCAACCGAATGGAGTTGGTCCCGATGTCGATGGCAGCGAATCGCACCAGACCGGAGGCCGTCGTACGGGAAGACACCCCTAGCCCTCCGCCACGCGCCAGGGCGCGTACGTGAGGAGCATCAGCACCGCCCAGCCCAGCGTCAGGACGGCAACGACCACGTCCCGCGCGACGACCGCCAACACCACCCCCGCGATCCCGACTCCCTCCGGGACCGCCCAGAGGGCCACCAGGCGTCCGGTGTTCGCTGCCCACCACGACGAGCGCTCGTTCGGTCGCGGAGGTGCGCTCAGGGTTCCACGGACGATCCGGAGCGCCACCGTCCCGAACAGGACCATCACGATCACCACCGTTCGCAGCAGGGTCCGCGGCAGCAGTTCCGATACGGACGGGAGCACGCGGGCGCCGACGCCCATGACGACGGTCCCCACCAGCAGCGTAGCGAACAGCAACACCCCATGGATCAGACGGGCCGTCCGCTCGGGGGAGGTCCCGAGGTCATTCATGGGAGCCGCTGACCCACGACGCGCTTGACGAGATTGCGGTTCATGAAGCGACCGCCATCGTCCACTTGGTTCAGCAGCATGAGTGCGTTCACGTCCACGGGCCCCGGATACCGCTGGGCGAACTCCGCGGGCGTCAGCGTCCGGTCCACACGCACGATGTCCACCCGCCATGGCTGCACGGTAAGTGCCTGCTGATCGGTCAGCGTACGGAAGCTGGCCAGGGTCTGGCGCACCGCGGCCTGGCGGCCGGCCCACGCGGTTGACGATCCATACCCCAGCACCTGGAAGACCGCGCCTCCGTGCGAGATGAACTGCACTTCCCCCTGGAC
This sequence comes from uncultured Gemmatimonadaceae bacterium, assembly GCA_964459705.1. Classification (GTDB taxonomy): domain Bacteria; phylum Gemmatimonadota; class Gemmatimonadetes; order Gemmatimonadales; family GWC2-71-9; genus JAOTWJ01. The sequence goes on from CAYWNR010000170.1 coordinate 2,453, forward strand.
CGCCCCCTGATCGGTCTGGGCCGCGAACCCTCCGCCCGCCGAGGGGAGCCCATTGATGCTTCCTGACACTGGGGTGCCCGTGACCCCCTGGCCCGCAAAGAACCCGTTGGCCGCCTCGGCCGGTGTCGCACTCGACGCGAGCGACAGCACGACCACGGCGTCCTTTTCGGCACTTTGCGCGAAGACCGCGGAGTGCTGGTTCGCATGTGGCCACGCCGCCGGGAACGTCAACTCGAATCGCAGGGTCGGATGGAGAAACCGGGCTCCCGAGAAGAAGCCCTGGCGAGGGTCGTCGCCATACACGATCCTGTCGAGCCGCTGGATGTACTCGTCATGGTGCACGATCATCCCGGAGAGCTCGGTCTGGGGGACGGTGGCGGCGCGCGCGTCCGCCTTCTCGGCGCGGTTCCCCGGATCCGGATGGGTGGATTGCCATTCCGGAATCCGGCCGCCGGACGCGTCCGACATGCGGACGAGCTGCCGGAACATGTCCCCGGCTTCGCGGGGGTCGTACCGGGCCGCGCGCATGTAGCGGAAGCCAAGCTCGTCGGCCTGCGACTCGTCGTCGCGCGAGAACTTGAGAAACAGGACCTGCATCGCCCCACCGGCAATGCCCGCCGCGACGGGGGAGAAGATCGAACCGATGCCGAGTCCCAATTGGGCGACTTGTTGTTTGGTGATCTGCTGCGCGGTGTGGCGCGCCGTGACATGCCCGATCTCGTGCCCGAGTACGCTCGCGAGCTGGGCTTCGGACTCGAGCTGCGACATGATCCCGCGCGTGATGTAGATGTATCCGCCGGGCACCGCGAACGCGTTGACCACCGGATCGTCGACGAGGCGGAAGGTCCACGCGAGCTGCGGGCGTTCCGACAGCACCGCCATCTGGAGGCCCAGCTTCTGGATGTAGGCGGCGAGCGTGGGGTCGTCGTACAGACCCATCTCGGCCACGATCTGCTGGTCGTATTCCTTCCCCATGGCCAGCTCTTGGGATTCGCTGACCAGCATGAGCTGGCGCTTGCCCGTGGCCGGGTTCACCGCGCACGCGCCGAGCGCCAGGAGCAGCGGCATTGCCAAGAACCGCGAGCGCACCTTCATGAAACCCTCCGAATGGCGGCAACGAAGCGTGGACGGTCCGAATAAGGTACCCGACCCGAGGCCGGACGAAAGCTCCCGCATCGCATGAGACAGGGAGACCGGGCCGCAACGCCGTGACACGCCAGCGGAGCTGATGACACGACAAACCGCGGACGGCGCCTAGACGCCATCCGCGGTTGTCGGCCTGCGCGGCGCGATCAGTGTTTGCCGAGGATTTCCTCGAACAGGGCGAGCGCCCGAGGATCGTTGGATTGGGACAGCCAGAACATGGCCGTCTTCCGAATCTGCGGATTGGCGTGCGTGCGAGCGATCTCGAGCAAGGAAGGAACACCGGCCCCGTCCCGCAGCTGGGACAGGGCGAACACCGCCTGCTTCTGCACGTCGGCATCCTGATCCTGATCCGCCACCAGGTCGCCGAGATCCTTGACGGCGCGGTCGCCGGCCGCCTGGCCGAGCCAGAAGATCGCGTTCTTGCGGACCTGGCGCGGCGTCTTCGCGTCCCGGGCCAGGGCAATCAACGTCGGCCACACTTCGACGCTGTCCGCGAGGGTCGCCGGGAAGATCAGGTCGTCGCCGACGCCACCGGCGACGCGCGGGGCCAGATCGAGGAGGAACGCGGCCGCCGCCGGGGCCGAGACCACCCCCAGGTCCGTGACGTCCGGCCCGGGCGTCCGCCACCGTCCCCCGACGTAGGTGTCGACTCGGGTCAGCTTGCCGCCGTGCCACTCGAGCACGAGCCGCGCCGGCCCGTGCTGGCACTCGCTCTCCCAATCATCCGTGGACCGGGCAATGTGGATGTTGCGACCGCTGCCACACACCTCGGGCCGCGTGGCGTAGCTGAGTCGGACCTTACCGTCGCGGACCTGCGCTCGCTGCGCGAGTGACTGCGCTCCGAGCGGCCCGACCATTCCGAGGGCCAGGAGCAGGGTGCCGATCAGCACCCTGCCCCGCTGCCCCACTGCCTCGCTGCCGGCCGTCATTTGTTGATAATGTCCAAGAGGAACTGCGCGACCCGCGGGTCGTGCGACTGGCTGAGCCAGAAGATCGCCTTCTTGCGCAGGTCACGGTCGGTCTCGGTGCGCGCGATGTCCATCAACGCGTCCACCGCCTCGCTCTCGTGCCGCTGCGAGTACACGAAGATGAGCTGTTCCTTCATTTCCCGGCTCTGCAGGCCCTTGTACATCCCGGTCAGCTCGGACAGGGGGAGCTGGCGCATCTGCCCGGCCCAGAACAGCGCGTTCTTGCGCACCTCGATGGATTCCTTCTCGTCCTGCGCGATCCCGATCAACCAGTGCGCGTTGTCCTCCAGCGACATCTGGGAGATCGAGAACAGCACCTTCTCCTTGAGCGCCTGGCTGGAGGTCTTGGCGAAGAAGTCCTTCAGGTACTGCGCGTTCTGCTGCGACTTCTGCTGGCCCAGCCAGAAGATGATGTTCTCCTTGATATCCTCGGAGGCGTCCGACCGCTCGAGGTACGCGCGCAAGGCGCGCCCCGCGGCTTCCCCGCGTTGCTGGCCGAGCGCGAACACGGCCTTCTCCTGGACGTCTCGGTCCGTGCTGTGCTGGAGAATCGAGTCGAGCGCCGCGATCGCCTCGGGCGAGTTGACCTGCGAGAGCCAGAACACGGCGTTCTCGCGCACCTCCTGGTCGGGATCGTCCCGCACGGCCGACAGCAGGATGGCCGCGGTTTCGGGTGACCGCTTCTGCGAAACCAGGAACACCGCCTGCCGTCGCAGGCAGACCGAGCCTTCGTCCCGCCGTTCCAGAACCTGCCGGAGGATTGGCAGGGCCTGCTCGGCGCGCATCTGGAGCAGCGCGTTGAGGGCGATCAGGCGCTCGTCGTCTTCCTCGCTGCACGAGCTATGGCCGCCGCGCCCGATGCCGACCGCGTGGCCCAGCGGAGCGGCCGGCGGTACCGGAGCACGCACCCCCGCAGGAGGCTTCGTACCCACCGGCGGGGCGGGCGGCGCCGCCACTTCCGCCACCGCCGCGGCGGAGGGCTCGTCGCCGAGCTGCGCCAGCTGCCCTTGCACCCGCACCCGCAGCTCACGCGCGTCCCGAATCGTGCGCGCCTTGGGGTATTTGCTCGCCTGGGTATCGAGCAGGCTCAGCGCCGTCCGAAGATCTTCTTTCGAGCCCATCTTCGAGAGCGCGTACGCCTCCCAGTAGTGGGCGTCGCCGACGTAGGCCGAACGGGGATACCGATCGCGGAGCGCCCGAAACTGCCGGACCGCCATTCGGTAGTCGCCACGAGTTAGCGCGTCGCGCGCCACCCCATAGAGCGAGTCACCGGGATCCTGTGCCACCCAGGGAGCCGGGATCGCCACCGCTTCGCGAACGTCGGCCCGCGGCCCGGCCTCGCGCTGACCCGCCGCAGGCGAGCCAATGAGCAGGGCACCAACGCCCAGCATCCACACTGCGTGTATCGCCATCATCAGAGTGCTCCTCCAGCGGCCGCCCGCACGGGCGCGCTCGGCAACGCCGACCGCAGCCGCAGCATCACGGACCGCTCGTTGATTCCCCGTTCCACGAATCCCAACTCACGCGCGCTGCCCACCTGGGCGTACGAGGCTATCTGCAACAGGACGAATTCGACGTCGTCGAGCAGCGCGCGCACCGCTATGTCATCTGCGACCGGCGACGCCCGCAGCATCCGCGTGCGGCGCAGCAGCTGCCGCGCGGGCACCTCCAGGTCGGCCGTGGTGAGGGCGCCTGCCGACACCTCGTCGTTGAACACCGAGAGGAAGGTCTCGACATGACTCATGTGCTCCGTGGCCGCCACGCGGTACGCGTCCGGCACGGCGGCAGCGGCGCCGGCCGTGTCGGGTGCCAACGCCACCGGCGCAGCCCCGGGTGACCGCACCGTCAACCGCCCGATCGCCACGCCGGCCACCAGGGTGGCCGCCAGGCCGACGGCCCAGCCCACCCAGCGAACCCGACGGACCCGCGTCGACGGGTGCCGACGGGCTGAGGCACGCTCCGCCTCGATGTGGGCCCACATTTCGGCCCGCGGTGTGTCGGGCGGCCGATGGTAGTCCTCCGCCAGTTTCTGGATCATGCCGTCCAGCCGTTCGTCGTCTTTCATACGGCCCACTCCCCCGCGAACTCGGCCAACGCTTCCCGCAACCGCGCCCGCGCTCGGAACAACTGCGCCTTCGACGTGCCGGTCGGCACGCTCAGCGCCCCACCGATCTCTTCGTGCGTGTATCCCTCGACGTCGTGCATCACAAACACCATCCGCAGTTTGACTGGCAGTCCTTCAATCGCTTCCTGCAGTCGGTGCTTCAAATCCGGCTCCGCCCTGCGGGGCGTATGACCCAGGTCCACCGCCGCTTCTTCCGGCATCTCGCGCCCCCGCAGGCGTTTCACAGTCCGCAAGCAGTTCAACACCACCGACGTGGCGACCGCGTGAATCCAGGTGCTCAAGGCCGCGTCGCCACGGAAATCCGCCAACCGGTCGAACACGCGGACGAACGTGTCCTGCGTACAGTCCTGCGCGAGTGTGTCGTCGCCCGTCATGCGATACGCCAGCCGGTACACGCGATCCACGTGCGCCTCATACAACTCCCGCTCGGCGGCCGGGTCTCCGGTGAGCACCCGCGCGATCAGTTGGCGTTCGTCCACAGGACTCCCGGGGTCCGTCGGTGCCTGTCCAGCGTTCATACCTGGGACACGGTGGGGCGGGAAAGGGTTACATGGAAGGGAGTGAGGGCAGTGAGGGCAGTGAGGGCAGCCAGGACAGGGCGGGCCGGCTGGGGGCGGGAGGGCTCAAAGGCCCCGCAGGACCCCGCGGATCAGCGTTTCCAGGTCGTCGGCGATGGCCCGGCCGGCCTCCAGCACTTCTTCATGATTCAGGGGCTCCGT
>CAYWNR010000171.1:0-7381 GCA_964459705.1 uncultured Gemmatimonadaceae bacterium
GCCGCGTATCGCCCCACGAGCAAGCTGACGTTATGTCCGCCGAAGCCGAACGAGTTGGACAACGCCACGTCCACGGAGCGGTGCACGGCGTGGTTTGCGGCGCAATTCAAATCGCACGCCGGATCGGGGTCGTCGAGGTTGATCGTCGGCGGTATGACGCCCTGCACGATCGCCAGCGTGCAGATGGCGAATTCGAGTCCACCGGCGGCCCCGAGCAGGTGGCCGGTCATTGACTTCGTGGACCCCGCCACCAGGTCGTACGCGAGCGACCCGAAGACCTCCTTGATGGCGCTGACTTCTGCGGCGTCCCCGTGCGGCGTCGCGGTGCCGTGTGTGTTGATGTAGGCCACGCGGCCTTTCTCGACACCCGCATCCGCGAATGCCGCCAGCATGGCGCGTTTGGCTCCCTCCCCGCCGGGCGCCGGTTGCGTGATGTGGTACGCATCCGCGCTCATGCCGTAGCCGAGCACCTCGCTGTAGATGCGCGCCCCGCGCGCCAGCGCGTGTTCGAGCGCCTCGAGGATCACGATGCCGGATCCATCCCCCATGACGAAGCCGTCCCGCCCCCGGTCGAACGGCCGGGAGGCACGCTCCGGTTCGTCATTGCGGAAGGACAACGCCTTCATGTTCGAGAATCCGGCCACCGCCAGCGGTGTGATGGCCGCCTCCGCCCCACCGGTGATCATCAGGTCGGCGGTGCCGTCCTGGATCAGCCGGAACGACTCGCCGATCGCATGCGCGGACGAGGCGCAGGCCGAGACCGTACAAAAGTTGGGCCCTTTGGCCTTGGTGCGGATCGAGATCACGCCGGAGGCGATGTCCGGAATGAACATCGGGACGAAGAACGCGGACACGCGCTTCGGCCCCTGCTCGATCGACACGCGGCACTGTTCCTCGAACGTCCCGATGCCCCCGATGCCCGACCCCACGACCACACCGGCGCGCTCGGGCTCGGGCACCTGCTCCCCCAAGCCCGCGTCCCGCAGCGCCTGCGTGGCAGCGGCGACCGCATACTGCAGGAACAGATCGTACCGCTTGGCTTCCTTGCGGTCGATGTAGGGTGACGGATCGAAGTCCTTCACCTCACATCCGAATCGGACATCGAGCTTCGACGGGTCGAAACGACGGATCGGCGCCGCCCCGGAGCGTCCGGCGATCAGTCCCGCCCACGTCTCCTCAGTTGTGAGGCCCAGGGGCGAGACGAGCCCCAGGCCGGTCACGACGACCCGGCGTGGGGGCAACTACTTCTGTCCCTGTTTCTCGTGGAGGTACTTCAGCGCATCCCCGACCGTGCGGAGCTTCTCGGCTTCCTCGTCGGGAATGTCGATGTCGAACTCCTTCTCGAACGCCATCACCAGCTCGACCTGATCGAGGCTGTCGGCCCCGAGGTCTTCCATGAAGCTGGCGTCGTTGGTGAGCTTGTCCCGCTCGACCCCCAGCTCCTCAGCGATGATGTCTTTGACTTTGTCCTCGATGCTGCTCATGAGCGTCCTCGTGTGGAGAAGAGGGTTTACATCACCATGCCGCCGTCCACCACCAGCACTTGGCCCGTAATGTAGTCGGCGTGATCCGATGCAAGAAAGACCACGGCCCGGGCGATGTCCACGCCCTGGCCGAGTCGGCCCAGCGGAATCTGGGCACGCAGGGTGTCGCGCTGCGCCTCCGTGAGCACTTGGGTCATGTCCGTCTCAATGAAACCTGGCGCGATCGCGTTGACGAGCACGTTGCGGGGGGCGAGCTCCCGGGCAACGGCCTTCGTGAAGCCGATGAGGCCCGCCTTCGAGGCGGCGTAGTTCGACTGGCCCGCGTTGCCCATCAGGCCGACCACGGACGAGATGTTGATGATGCGCCCCCAGCGGCGCTTCATCATCCCGCGCGCGACCGCCCTGGTGAGCAGAAACGCTCCCCGGAGATTCACGTCGAGGACGGTGTCCCAGTCGTCGTCACTCATCCGCACGAGCAGTCCGTCCTTCGTCACCCCGGCGTTGTTGACCAGGATATCAATCGGTCCGCATGACTCCTCGACCGTGGCGAGGGCGGACGCCACCTGGGCGGGGTTCGTGACGTCGGCAATCATCGCGCAGACATCGTCCCCGATTTCCCGGGCCGTTATCGGTGCACGCTCGGCGTCCCGATCCAGGATGGCCACCCCGGCACCGGCGGCATGCAAGGCGTCGGCAATGGCGCGGCCGATGCCGCGGGATCCGCCCGTGACCAGCGCGATTCTCCCCATCAGGTCCATCACGTGTCTCCCTGTTGACGCAGAAACACCTCACATTCATCGGCCGTGCCGAGGCTGGTCGCCGCGACCCCGGGCACGATGCGCTTCACCAGCCCACCCAGCACACCGCCCGGCCCGATCTCCAGGAACCGGGCCCCGGCCCCCAATGCCGCCAGCCGCTGCATGGACGCCACCCAGCGCACCGGCGCAGTGAGCTGCGCATCGAGCTGCGCGCGGGCGTCGGCCGCGCGGTGCACGGGCTCGCCCGACGCATTGGCGATCACCGGTGCGAGCGGATCCCGGAACGTCACCCCGTTCAGGGCATCGCGCAGGCCCTCCTGGGCCGGCGCCATGAGGGGCGAGTGGAACGCCCCGCTCACCTTGAGCGGCAGCACGCGCTTCGCCCCGGCCTCCTTGAGGCGGACACCCGCCCGCTCTACCGCGGCCGGGTCACCCGAGATCACCGTCTGGTCCGGCGCATTGAAATTGGCTGCGACCACGACGCTCTCCGCATCGCTCACCTCGGCGCAAATGCCGGAGACTCTGTCGCCGTCGAGGCCCAGGACCGCGGCCATGGTTCCGGGGCGTCGCGCCCCCGCGTCGAGCATCAGTTCCCCGCGTCGCCGGACCAGTCGAACCGCGTCCGCGCAGCCGAGCGCCCCGACCGCCGCGTGCGCGGCGTACTCGCCCAGCGAGTGCCCTGCGGCCGCAACCGGCGTCACGTGCGACGCCAGCACCGCATGCACGGCGAGACTGTGGACGAGAATCGCGGGTTGCGCGTTGTGGGTCAGGGTCAACTCCTCCTCCGGCCCCTCCCACATCAGTCGGGAGAGCGGCAGGCCGAGTGCGTCGTCGGCCTCGGCGAACCAGTCCCGCGCCACGGGAAAGCGCTCCGCGAGGTCCTTCCCCATCCCGACCCGCTGGGCTCCCTGCCCGGGGCACAGCAGCACCACGTTCACCAGCGAACGACCATCGAGGCCCAGGTAAAGCCCGCGCCGAACGCGACGAGCATGACGGTCATCCCGCGTTCGATGCGGCCGCCGCGGACCGCTTCGTCCAAGGCCATCGGGATGGACGCGGCCGACGTGTTGCCGTACCGATCGACGTTCACGTACACCTTGTCCATCGGAATGCTGGCGTGCTTGGCCGTCGCCTCGATGATGCGGATGTTCGCCTGATGCGGGATGAGGACATCGATGTCCTCGCCGCGCAATTGGGCGCGTTGCAGTGCCTGGTCACAGGCGTCCGCCATCGATCGCACCGCGGACTTGAAGACCTCGCGGCCGGCCATCCGCAGGAAATACGACCGATTGGCGAGCATCTCCTCGCTGGGCGGCTCCAGCGCACCGCCACCTTGGCGGTACAGCAGGTTGCCGAGCGTGCCGTCGGACCTGAGGTAGCTGGAGAGGATCCCGCGGCCGTTAGTCGCGGGCTGGAGCAGGGCCACGCCGGCCCCATCACCGAACAGGATCGCGGTCGAGCGATCCTCGGCATCCATGATCCGGGTCAGCCGTTCCGCGCCGACGACGAGGACCGTGTGGAGCATGCCGTTGGCGATCATGCCCTCAGCCACCGTCGCCGCATAGAGGAACCCGCTGCAGGCCGCGCCGACATCGAAGGCGGCGGCATTGGGAATGCCCAGGGCCGCCTGAATGTCACAGGCCTGCGACGGCAGCAGCCGATCCGGAGACGCCGTGGCCACCACGAGCCCGTCGATCGTGTCGGGGGCAATCCCGGCCTCGTCGAGGACCCGCCGGGCCGCGTCCGACGCCATGAAGGCGATGGTCTCGGTATCGGTGGAATAGTGGCGCTCGCGAATGCCCGATCGCTCACGGATCCACTGATCCGACGTATCGAAGATCTTCTCGAAGTCCTGATTGGTGACTACGCGCGGAGGCACGTAGCGGGCTGTGCCCGCGAACTCGGCGATGGGCCGCTTCACCGGTCCGTTCCTCTCGCCAGGTCCGCTCCGATGTGCTGGCTCAGATGACTCCCCGCCGCCCGGCACGCCACGCCAATGGCGTTGCGGATGGCGCGCGTGGGGGAGCGACCATGACAGATGATCGTCACGCCCCGCACGCCGAGGAGCGGCGCGCCGCCGTACGTCGAGTAATCGAGATGGGCCCGAATCCGTCGCATCTCCACGCTCTCGAGGACGGCCGGATCCATGTCTCGCTTGAGGAGCCCAACGAAGAGCTGCGCCACTTCTTCGTAGAACTTCAGCACGACATTCCCAACGAACCCATCACAGACCACGACATCGACGGTTCCCGTGAGGATGTCGCGCCCCTCGACGTTGCCCGCGAACCGGAACGACAGCGACTCGCTCTCCAGCAGGGCATGCGCTTCCTTCACCGCCGCGTTGCCTTTTTCGGCTTCCTCCCCGATCGAGAGCAACCCCACCGCGGGGTTGGCTCGCCCCATGACGTCTCGGGCGTAGACGGCCCCGATGTGCGCGAACCCGCGGAGCTCGCGCGCCGACGAATCCACGTTGGCGCCGATGTCGAGGACCAGGACAGGGTCACCGGCAGTTGGGAACAAGCCACCGATCGCCGGCCGCTCCACGCCGGGGTGCAATCCCAGAATCAGCGCGCTTGCGGCCATCACGGCCCCGGTGTTGCCGCCGGAGATGAACGCGTGGGCCCGGCCCTCGCGTTGCATTCGGAGTCCAACGCCGATCGACGATTTGGGCTTGCCCCGCACCGCGACGAGCGGCTTCTCGGCCATGCCCACGACTTCCGGCGCATCGACCACCTGGATGCGGTCGTCACGCTCGCCGTGCTTGGCGAGCTCGGCCTCGACGACATCCGTCGGGCCGAGCAGCAGAATTTGGGCGGACGGCGGGAGGTCGGCGAGGGCCTCGACCGCCCCGGCAACCGGGACCGTCGGTGCCGCATCACCACCCATCGCGTCCAGCCCGATCCGCATCGGCTCAGGCGCCCTCGGCAACCTCGACGCGCTTCTTGCCAGCGTAGTATCCGCAGGTCGGACAGACACGGTGCGGCCGCTTCGGATCGCCGCACCGGGGGCACGCTTGCACCGCAACCGCCGGCGCCTTGTAGTGCGTGCGCCGCTTCCGCTTGCGAGCCTTCGACGTTCTGCGCTTCGGTACGGCCATGACTACCTCATCTCATCATCGTTGTCAGGGGGACGGAGCGCCCCAAGGGCGGCCCACCGGGGATCCAATTCCCGAGCGCAGCCGCACGGCCCGTCGTTCAAGTCAGCGCCACAGCGAGGACACAGTCCGCGACATCCTTCCCGACACAGCGGAAACTCCGGCACCGCGAGAATCAGGGCTTCCCGGATCACGTCCCCGAACTCGAGATCTCCCGACCGCCGCGGAATGGTCACGACCGCCGGGTCGTCGTTGTCCTCTTCCTCCGTGAAGAGGATCCGCGTGGTGTCGTCGATCTCCGCCGACACGGGAGCCAAACAGCGACGGCACCGCACCGACACCCTGGTGCGGATCCTGCCCTCCCAGAAATACGACCCGGGGCCGGTAGCCGAGAGCCGTCCGGACACCCGGACCGGTTCGGTTGGCGCGACCTCGAGATCGGCCAGAGCGGGATCCGATACTGGGACCACGGCATGGGTGTCGAGCGGGCCCGCCGCCGCCGCGTGCAAGTCCACTCGCAACATAGCCAGTAAACGTACTCCTGGCTTGAAGTTGCGTCAACGCAGCTGGCGTCAGTCCCAGAGCCCCGTACGCTCGGCCTCACTGAAGAAGAACGCGACTTCCCGGACCGCGTTCTCGTCCGAGTCCGACGCGTGAATCGCGTTCCGCTCCTTGGACTCGGCGAAGAGCTTCCGGACCGTGCCCGCGGCCGCTTCGGCGGGATCCGTGGCCCCAATGACCTCCCGTAGGTGGGGCACGGCGCTCGCGTGCTCGAGCACCATGGGAATACAGGGACCGGACGTCATGAACGTGCACAGGGACCGGAAGAAGGGCCGCTCCCGATGCACGGCATAGAACGCCTCGGCCTGCGGCCCGGTGAGGCGCGTCATGCGCAGCGCCCGAACGACGAACCCCGCGTCGAGCACGTGGGCTAGCACCTTGCCCGCCTTTCCGGAACTGACCGCGTCCGGCTTGATGATCCCCAACGTCTGCTTCATGGTTGGCACCTTCGCTCCAGATCGGTCCCGCCGCTACGGCCCGAACAAGCGCCGCACGAGATCCTCGCGCGTGATGAGTCCCACCAGAGCACCTTCGCGCACCACGGGCACCTGGTCCAGTTTCTTGTTCACCATCAACGTGGCCGCTTCCGTCACCGACTGATCCTCGGAGAGGCACAGCACGCTCCGACCCATCACGTCCCGCACGGTACTTTCGTGCACGAGACTCGCCGAAAGTCGGGCCGTCCGCTTCGTGGCTCGTGGGTGCTCTCCGGAGGTCCGACCCGTGTGCCGCGCCAGCAGATGCTGCAGGATCTCCCCATGACCGATGAGGCCGAGCACCTCGCGCTCCTCGGACACCACCGGAAGCGCGGCGACCCCGTGGTGCAGCATCAGCCGAGCCGCCTCCAGCAACGGCGTTTCGGGAGCCACCGAGATGACGCGGCCGGACAGCACGTCGCGCACGAGGAGCTCGGCGGGCACCTCCACCGACGCCAGCTCAGGCGCGGCGAGCAGCGCCTCAGGCGACTCGGCATGCTCCAGCACCGCCACCACGTCCTCTCGACCCAGCACGCGCGCGAACGCCGCCAGCGCCCGCAGGTATGCCGAGCCCTCGCCCGGCGGGGCGAGCAGCAACGTCACCACCCGGGCCTCTTTGCCCGGATCGTGGGCCCGATGGACCGGAGCGGCCGTGACTGCCAGCGCCGCGGTGACCCGATCCACGGCGTCGGTGCGGAAATGCAAGAGGAACGCACGCTGTCCCACCGTCACCGCCTCGCTGGGCAGGGCCTCCGCGAGCAGCGCTTCCAAGCGCTCAGGATCGTGCACCTGCCCCGATGCGATTACCGCGTGCAGGAGCACCCAGGCCACGTCGCGGACCGTCTCGCCCGCCGTCCCCAACACGACACGGTCTGGCGCCAGCAGGTCGGTGAGCCTCACGCGCTGACCCGCTGCTCCTGGAGCAGGGGAACGACTTCGGCCGGGCGCTTCATAACACCAATTCCGGCCCGCTCGAAGGCGGCCATCTTCTCGCTCGCCGTTCCGCTG
>CAYWNR010000172.1:0-6126 GCA_964459705.1 uncultured Gemmatimonadaceae bacterium
GTCGGTACGTGCTCGTCACGCGGGTGGTGCGTCCGTACTCCTATCAGGTCCCGGTCTGGTCCTTCCCGCAGGAGGTCGAGATCTGGAACCTCCAGGGGGAGCGGGCCAGCACCATCTTCAGCGTGCCGTTGGCGGACAACGTGCCGGTGGATGGTGTGCGCACCGGCCCGCGCAATTTCGAGTGGCGACCGGGCGAGGAGGCCACGGTCATCTACGCGGAGGCGCTCGACGGCGGGAACAACCGACGACGCGCCACGGAACGGGATCGGCTGGTTTCCTTCGCGGCGCCGTTTACCGCGCCGGTCGAGTTGGGCCGTCTGTCGTTTCGCTATGCGGGAACCATGTGGGGGCGGGATGGGCTTGCCCTCGTCAGCGAGTACAACCGGCCGACACGCCAGCTGCGCACGTGGGGCATCAACACCAACGAGCCGTCCGCGCCATGGAAGATCATCGTGGACCGGAGTCTGGAGGATCGCTACGGCGATCTCGGCACGCCCGTGCTGACCACCGACTCGGCTGGCCAAACGGTCGTGTTGCAGAGCAACGACGGCAAGTGGCTCTACCTCCGCGGGGCGGGGGCGTCCCCCGATGGCGATCGTCCGTTCCTCGATCGGATGAACCTCGAGAACCGCAAGACCGAGCGCCTCTGGCAATCCGTGGACACGGCCTACGCCACAGTGGCCGAAGTGCTCACCACGCGGAGGCCGCAGATCATCACGCGCGATGAGACCCGAAGCGCGCCGGCCAACTACTACTTCCGCGACCTCCGCGGGAACGCCGAGCCCATCGCGATCAGCCACCTGGCGAATCCCGCTCCCGAGTTCGCGACCGTACGGCGCGAGGTCGTGACATACGAACGGGCGGATGGGATCAAGCTATCGGGGACGCTCTATTACCCCATCGGCTATCAGGACGGCCAGAAGGTCCCCGTGATCTTCTGGATCTATCCGCGCGAGTTCGCGTCCGCCGCCGCCGCCGGTCAGGTGACGGGCAGCCCGAATCGGTTCGTCCTCCCGACAGGGCCGTCCCAGCTGTTCTTGTTGACCCAGGGCTACGCGGTCCTGGACAACCCCACGCTCCCCGTCGTGGGTGGAGACTCGGCGAACAACACGTACGTGGAGCAGACTGTCGCCGGCGCGCGGGCGGCCGTGGATTACCTGATGCAGCGTGGGATCGCGAACGGCAACTTCGGCGTGGGGGGGCACAGCTATGGCGCGTTCGCCACGGCGAACCTGCTGGCCCACTCCGACCTCTTCAAGGCCGGGGTCGCGCGAAGCGGGGCGTACAACCGCACCCTGACGCCGTTCGGCTTCCAGAACGAGCGGCGAACGTTCTGGGAAGCGCCAAACCTGTACCTCGAGATGATGCCGTTCACCTACGCCAACAAGATCAACGAGCCCATCTTGCTGATTCACGGCATGAACGACAACAACTCCGGCACCTTCCCGATCCAGTCGGAGCGCATGTACGCCGCGCTCAAGGGCTTCGGCGCGACCGTGGAGTACGTCCAGCTCCCGTACGAGTCACACGGCTACTCGGCGCGCGAGAGCGTGCTGGACGTGATCGCGCGGATGATCGAGTGGTTTGACAAGTACGTGAAGGGGCCGGCGATGGGGTCGGACTAGCGGGGCAGCGCCGTAGAGCAGAGGGGCAGCGGGGCAGAGAGAAGGCGGTGTTGAGTGCTCTACGGCCCCGCTGCCCCTCGTTGTCCCGACGCCCTCACTGCTCCTTCCTCACCCTCCAGACCTCGACCTTCCCGCGGTGCCCAATGAATCCGTTGGCGAACCACCCGGTCAGCCCCACGATGACGGACGCGATGATGGCCGTCCCGAGACCCTCCACGTGCATGCCGTTCATGAAGTGATCCACGAGGAGGAGCATCGCGCCGTTGACGACGAACAGAAACAAGCCGAGGGTCATCAGGGTGATTGGCAACGTCAGCAGGATGACGATCGGACGGATGAACGCGTTGACGAAGCCGAGCAGGAAGGCAGCGACGAACAATGGCATCGCGCCGTCGAACCAGACGTCCTTCAAGAGTACGTCGGCCACCCAGAGGCCGAACGCGGTGACCAGTACTCGAGCGACGAAACCGCGCATGGCTACCTCCTACCGGCCGGCGCGCCTGGCATGTCCGGCCACACCTTCGTGAGATCGGCGTCGAACAACTCGCCGTTCTTCATGACCATGAAGATCTGCTCGGTCAGGTGAATGTCCTCGAGGGGATTGCCGTCGAGCACCACGAGGTCCGCGAGCTTGCCGGGCTCGATCGAGCCGATGTCGGCGCCGAGCCCCAGGTAGGTGGCGCCCGCTTGGGTGGCGGCGTAGAGCGCGTCGTGCGGACTCATCCCTCCTTGGGCCAGCATCCACAGCTCCCAATGGGCGCCGAGGCCCTGGAGCTGACCGTGGGCGCCGAGCTGCACGCTGGCGCCGGCATCGTGTACCGCCTTGGCTGCTTTCGCCAACTCGATGTGATAGAACTCCTCTTCCGGCGCCAGCAGGCGACGGCGCGCGCGCGCGTCCAGCTCCAACGTCGGCACGAACTTCCGTAGTCGCTCGTTGCCGAACACGTCGGACTGCTGGTACCAGTAGTTTTCGCCCCAGATGCCGCCGTAGCCCACGATCAAGGTCGGTGTATATCCGGTCTTGCTCCGGCCGAACAACGTGAGGACGTCCTTGTAGAGTGGGGCCACCGGGAGCGCGTGCTCGATCCCGGTGTGGCCGTCGAGGATCATGGTGAGGTTCTGCTGGAGCATGGACCCGCCCTCGGGCACCACGAGCATCTGCTCGTCGCGCGCCGCCTCGATGATCCACTGTCGGCTGTCGCGGCGGAGCTGGTTGTAGCTCTTGACCGAGAACGCGCCCATCGCCTTGAGACGCCGCACGTGATTCCGCGCGTCCTCGAGACTCGTGGTCACGGCCTTGTTCGGGTCCTCCGCACCATAGAGGATGAATCCCGTGGAGTAGACGCGTGGCCCGATCATCCGCCCCGCCTCGACCAGCTCCGACAGCGCGAACACCGACTGCGTCGAGGCCGAGGGATCGTGCGTCGTGGTGACGCCATACGCGAGGTTCGCGCGGTACTGCCACATGCTCTGGGGCAGGATGTCGAGCGTCGAATACCCCATGTGCGCGTGCACGTCCACGAGCCCGGGAATGATGGTCTTCCCGGGAACCGGCACGGTGCGTGTCGTGAGCGGCAGATCCGGGCACGGGGTCCGGCAGATCCGCGCGATCCGGGAGCCCTCGATGAGGATGTCGGCGTTCTCGATGACCTCGTCGCCCTTCATGGTGATCACGCGCGCGCCACGCAACACGATGGCGCCTGCAGGCTGACGCCGTGGCACGCGCAACTGGATATCCGTGATGCGGGCGGGCACCTCGGCGTTGGCGCGGACCCAGTCGGTCCCGGCGGACCCGGCGGACCCGGCGGTCCCGACGGACGCGTACGCGTCGGCGATCGTCTGTTCGTACAGTGTTGGACCGAGGGACCACGTTACCGCTTTCGAGTCCGGGCGCCAGGCGATCCAGTCGCCGCCGGTGCGGGACAGGCGGACGACCTTCACGCCGGCATTCGCGGCTTCGATGGTGACTGGCTTCCCGGTGACCGGGAGGGGCGCGACGTAGACGTTGTGCAGCTCCTTGAACGCCACCCATTTCCCATCGGGTGACGGGACCATCTCTTCCGCCCGCTTGTTCTCCACCAACGACCGGTGATCGAAGCCCTCGGGTGTCACCGAGGACAGGACGGTCTTGCCGTCGCGACTCTCCTGCACCAGCAGGCGCGTCCCGTCGGCGCTCCACCAGGCGTGCGGCATCCGGCGACCCGACCCGCGGTTCTCGGTACGCATGACGTCGCGTGGCGTCCCGCCGGTGATGGGGAGGACGGCGACCATGAGGAAGGGTTCGTTCGCGAGATCGGCGCCGCGGTTGGCGGCTCCCGAGCCCTGGATGACCGCGATCCACTTCCCGTCTGGAGAGACTTCGGGATTGGCGTACTGGTTTGGAATCCGCGTGAGCTGAACCGGTTTGCGATTCTTGCCGGTGGCGGGCACGGACCAGATCTGCCCGCCGGCCGAGTCCGACCACGTCACGTACACGATGGACTGGCCATCCGGCGTGAACGTGGGAGCGTACTCGAACGGTTCGCCGGCTACCCCAATGACCACTTGGCTTGCGGGTCCGTCGGGTCCGCCGGGTCCGCCGAACGCCCGCCGCCCGCGCCGATCCTGTGCGGGAGGTGGGTTCACGCGCACGGGCGTGCCACCGGTGTCCGGGAGCTGCCACAGCGCGCCGAGCGCCTCGAACACGAGCGTGCTGCCATCGGGCGACACTACCGGCCACCGGATGTCGTGGACGGTGAAGGCGCCGTCGGTGATGCGGTGGTTGAAGTGAAGCGCGCGCTCGACGACCTGCTCGACTTCGGCGGTGAAGGGGATCAGTGTCGTGTCATTGGTGGCAACGTCCAGACGGTGGAGCTTGCCCCCGATCCCCAGCACGAGCGCCTTGCCATCGGGCGTCCAGGCGTAGGCGGGATAGGCGCCGTGCACGGTCCACGTTTCCATCTGGTCGCGATCGAGGCCGTCGAATCCGTAGCGATCGGCGCCGGTCGCGAGGTCGCGCAGCACGAGCGTGGTCTTGTTGCCGACCCGTCGCAGGAAGGCGAGCGTGTTCCCCTCGGGTGAAACGGTTGGGCGGATGGCACCGCCGGGTTTGGTCGTGACCGGCTCGACGTCGCCCGTCTGCCGGTCGATGCGCGAGAGCTGGAAGATCCCGCGGTGCGGATCCTTGTTGTAGTCGAAGGGCGTGGTCCAGCTATAGTAGACCCAGCGGCCGTCCTTCGACGGGAACGGCTCGTTTTGGTCCGACGTGAAGCTCGTCTTGTCCTTGAGCTGGACGCCGCCGCCCCCGTGAATGTCGAACAACCAGATCTCACCCCCACCCAGCGAGCGCGTGTCGCGCACGTGGCGCTTGGCGACGATGGTCTCGCCATCCGGCATCCACGCTGGAGTCGTCGGGAAGCTGTCGTCTAACGTGGTCAGCTGTCGTGGGTTGGCCCCGTCGGGGTCCATCAGCCAGAGATTGTCCTTGCCGCTCCGATCGCTTACAAAGAGGATGGCGGTCCCGTCCGGGCGGTAGCGGGGTTGTTGGTCGAACGCCCGTCCGGACGTGAGTCGCTCGGCCCGCCCGCCCGCCATCGGCACGCGATAGAGGTCGCCCAGCAGGTCGAACACGACCCACTGCCCATCGGGACTCACGTCCACGTCCATCCAGGTGCCTTCATCCGTCTCGAACCGGATGGTATCGGCCGGGCCGTGTACGTCGGCGATGTTCCACTTGGCGTCCTGCGCGGAGAGCAGGGCGGGGACGAAGAGGGCGATGGCGATCAGGCGGCGAAGGAACATGGACCGGATTCCTGAGAAGGGGCTGGATGGCAAAACTAGGGCAGCGAGGCGTGCGGGGGCAGCGGGGCAGCGGGGCAGTGGGGGCAGTGGGGGCAGAGGGAAGCCGCGGGGCTGATTTCCTGCTCATCCCGTCTATCCCGTTGATCCCGACATCCGGTTGCTACCTCAGCAACCCTGGTATCTGGGTCACCAGTGTATACACCCCAAGCGCCGCCATAGCGAGGGCCACGACGGCGCCTCCGAGGGCGAGGGCGCGGGAGTGGGTGTAGCCGTTCAGGAGGGCCGGCCGGCGGGAGGCGACGAGCATGGCGGCCAGGCCGACGGGCAGGATGAGGCCGTTGAGCGCGCCGACCAGAATGAGCACGGCGACCGGGCGGCCGACGCCGAGGAAGACGATCGTCGAGATCACGATGAACCCGATGATGAGAGCCGCGGTGTGGCGCTCCCAGGTCGGCCGCAGGGTGCGGATGAAGGTGACCGACGTGTAGGCCGAGCCCACGATGGATGACATGGCCGCCGCCCACATCACCGCACCGAACAGGCGGTAGCCCACCTGACCGGCGGCGAGACGGAACACGGAGGCGGGTGGGTTCGCGGGGTCGAGTGCCAGTCCCTGACTGACAATGCCGAGCGCGGCAAGGA
Source organism: uncultured Gemmatimonadaceae bacterium (assembly GCA_964459705.1). Lineage (GTDB taxonomy): Bacteria > Gemmatimonadota > Gemmatimonadetes > Gemmatimonadales > GWC2-71-9 > JAOTWJ01. The sequence continues at coordinate 6,048 of CAYWNR010000172.1, forward strand.
ACAGCATGATGCGCATGAGCGTGGCGACGCCGATCCCGAGGCCGGCCGAGCGTGTCGCCTGGCCGACGGCCGCCGGTCC
>CAYWNR010000172.1:6226-7373 GCA_964459705.1 uncultured Gemmatimonadaceae bacterium
GATCGCGAACGCGAAGCTCGCGCCGAGTCGCTCGGTGAACACGACGGTCTGCGTGAGGAAACCGGGCCCGATGGCCGATGTGGCCATCAGGAATGCGGCGCCGAGGAGAACCCGCAGCCGGGTCGGCCCGGCGGTCCCGGCGGACCCGTTCGTCACGATCGCTCGGACGCGATGATGCCGCCTCCCAGCACGCGGTTGCCATCGTAGAGCACGCCGGACTGACCCGGCGTGATCGCCCGGACGGGTTCAGCGAGATCCAGCACCAGCATGCGACCGTCCCGCCCGGTCTCCGTGACGCGCGCGGGCGCCGCCTGCGCCCGGTAGCGCACCTGCACCTGACACACGTCGCCTTCGTCTAGCGGTTGCTTGACCAGCCAGTTCACGTCCTCGAGCACGACGCGATGACCGAGCAACTCGGTGGCGGTCCCGATGATCACCGCGCGCTCCTCGGGCTCGATCGCCACCACGAACATGGGCTCCGCGAACCCGCCGGGGAGGTGCCTGCGCTGGCCGATCGTGTAGCGCGCGAATCCCGCGTGCTCGCCGATCACGTTTCCCGCGGTCGTGCGAATGGGACCTGGCTGAAGCGCCGGTGCGCTCTCGGGGAGTCGCTGCTCCAGGACGGGGAGATAATCACCCGTCGGTACGAAGCAGATTTCCACCGACTCCGGCTTGTCGGCGGTGACGAGCCCCAGCTCGTGAGCGCGCCGGCGGGTTTCGTGCTTGGTGAAATGGCCGACCGGCGTGAGCATGCGCGGCACGACCGCGCGGTCGATGCCCCAGAGGAAGTAGCTCTGGTCCTTGCCCGGGTCGGCGCCGCGGAACAGCGCGCCGTCCCGTGCGATCACGTAGTGCCCGGTCGCGATGTGCGTGCAGTCGAGCGCGTCGGCGTGCGCTAACAGGTCGCGGAACTTGGTGAACGAGTTGCAGCGGACGCACGGAATGGGCGTGCGACCCCGCGCGTACTCGTCCACGAAGTTCTGGATCACGTCCTGGCCGAACCGGTCCTCGAGATTGAGCACATAGTGCGGGATGCCGAGCCGGTCGGCCACCGCGCGCGCATCGGTGATCGAATCGAGCGAGCAGCAGGGACGGTCGGGCACGTCGTCGCCGTAGCAGAACAGCTTCATCGTGGCGCCGATCACCT
>CAYWNR010000173.1:0-7332 GCA_964459705.1 uncultured Gemmatimonadaceae bacterium
GCCGTCTGGCCGTCTCGGCGTCTACCCTAGCACCCGCCACCCACGACCCACCGCCTACCACCTACGAGTGGTCGTAGATCCGCACGAACGTCACCTTGTTGACCTCCACGATGACGTGAAGCCGGTGTTCCGTCGGTTCGACGAGGTACTCCTCGGTCACCTTCATGCCGCGGTCCATTTCGCGTTCCACGAGGAAGTGCTGACCCTGCCAGTGGGACTTCAAGGTCATCTTCGCGTTGGGGCCGAGCTGCTGGGTAACCTTGCGTCCGTCGGTGTAGAGCACGCGTGTGACGCCGTCGTGTTGGTCGAAGCTGACGGTCGAATCGCCCACGGCAATCGTGAGCAACTGGGGCGCTCGCAAGACGTTCCCCATGTTCCGCGGCCCCTCGCCTCTCGGCGGGCCGCCCTCGCCACCGGGCCGTCGGCCGGCGCCGCGCCCGCCACCCATGCCACCCCGCCCCGAGAATCCTCCACCGCCGCCGGGCGGTCCACCCGGCCCGCCCCGCCCGAGTCCTTCCCGCAGCCGCTCGAACACCGTAGCGGAGTCATCGCTATCGGCGGGATTGAACGTCCAGCTGCCGGCCAACTCCTGCATCGCCGGCGTGACCACGACGTTCGCCCGCTTCGCGCCGCACCCGAGCGCCACCAGCACGATCCCTCCAACCACAACCAACTGCAACTGCCGCATCGACCCTCCCGTGGCTATAGCTACCCCCTGAGGACATTCAGGGGGTAGGAAACGTTAGCGGACCGGCGGACGGGAGGCAGGTCAGACGGCCAGACGGACAGACGGCCAGCGGCGGGGAGTGGGTAGGAGCGCAGCGTGGGTTCGGATGGTGCCGTTGCACCTCTGCCCACCATTCCCTGCGAACCGCTTGCCGTCTTGCCGTCTCGGCGTCTATCCTGTCACCTCCCGCTGCCCCCCAACCCCTACCACCTGAGGCGAGAGTGTGCATCTGATCTCCGTAAACGTCGCCCAGCCCCGCGTTGTGGAGTGGAACGGCGAGCCACTCGAGACCGGCATCTTCAAGGAGCCCGTCGCGGGCCCCGTCCGGGTGCATTCCACCAACCTCGAGGGCGACCGCCAAGCCGACCTCACGGTCCACGGCGGCGTGGACAAGGCCGTCTATGTCTACCCGTCAGAGCACTACGCGTTCTGGCGCGAGACGCTGGAGCGAGTCGATCTGGGGTGGGGCATGTTCGGCGAGAACCTCACCACCGAGAGTCTCGACGAAGCATCCGTCCGCGTGGGCGACGTGTTCGCGATTGGCACAGCCGAGTTGGAAGTGTCGCAGCCCCGACTGCCGTGCAAGAAGCTCAACATGAAGTTCGGCCGCACCGACATGGGGAAGCACTTCTTGAAGAGCGGGCGCCTGGGGTTCTATCTCCGCGTGCGGCGGGAGGGGGTCCTCGAGGCTGACGATCCGATCACCCGCGTCGTTGCGGCGGACGCCGACGCGCCGACCATTGCGGACCTCGCTCGGCTGGAGACGGTCGCGAAGTACGATCGTGCGCTACTGGAGCGCGCCGCGCGGACCGCGGCGCTCACCGAGAGCTGGCGGCAGGGCTATACCGAGAAACTGGCGCAGCTGGACGGTACTAGCCGGCCAGAATCCGCCGCCTCGTAAACGGAATCAACCCCCCAGCATCAATGACGGCCTGCCGAGCCTTCGGAAGCGGCACCACCGCGTGCCGCCGACCGGTCGTGCGGTTCACGACTTCCGTGGCGCCGATCTCGAGCTCGTCCCCTTCGTTCGCCTCGATGGTGGGGCAGATGACCACGCGAAGGCCGAGGTTGATGGCGTTCTGGATGAAGATCCGGGCGAAGCCGCGCGCGACGATCACCGGATCGTAACCGCGGAGACAAGATGCGGCCTGCTCGCGCGACGATCCGCAGCCGAAGTTCTTGCCGCCCACGATGACGCTCCCCGGCGGAACCTGCTTTGCCGTGAGCCGGGCGTTGAACGCCGCGTCGTCGGCGAACGCGAACTGCGGTGTTTCCGCCGGTAGCACCGTCGCCATGTAGCGACCCGGATAGATCACGTCGGTCGAGACATCGTCGCCGACCGCATAGACAACCGTGGCCATGTCAGCGCCCTCCCGCGCGCGGGTCGGTGATCGCGCCGGTGACGGCCGACGCGGCCGCCACCGCCGGCGAGCACAGATACACCTCGGACTTGGGGTTCCCCATCCGGCCCTTGAAATTCCGGTTCGTCGTGGACAGCGCGACCTCGCCGTCGCCCAACGCGCCCTCGTGCACGCCCAGGCACGGCCCGCATCCCGAGTTCATGACCACCGCACCCGCGTCCATGAACGTGGCGACGTAGCCTTTCGCGAGCGCGTCACGGAAGATCTTGCCCGACGCGGGGAAGATGAGCATGCGCGTGTTCGCCGCCACCTTCTTCCCCTTGAGGATCTTGGCGGCCACCGCGAGGTCGTCGAGCCGGCCGTTGGTGCACGAACCGATCACAACCTGGTTGACCGTCCGCCCCACGACCTCCGCGATCGGCTTCACGTTGTCCACCGTATGCGGGCAGGCAATCTGGCTCGTGAGCTTGCCGACATTCACTTCGACCACACTGTCGTACTCGGCGTCCGCGTCCGGGGTAATCCGCGTGAGTGGCGCGGTGACGCGTGCTTCCTCGCACAAATAGCGCTCGGTTTCCGCATCGGCCGGAACGATGCCGGCCGTCGCACCCGCCTCCACCGCCATGTTGCAGAGCACGAGCCGGCCGGACGTGGACATCCGCTTGATCGTCTCGCCGTGAAACTCGAGCACCTTGTAGTTGGCGCCTTCGGCCGTGAGCCGGCCAATGAGGTGCAGGATCAGGTCCTTGGCACCCACGTGCTTCTTGAACCGTCCCTTCACCACCACCTTGATGGTGGCCGGCACTTCGACGTTCAGCACGGTGCCGAGCGCCCAGACACTCGCCATCTCCGTGGCGCCGATTCCGAACGCGAACGCGCCGAGCGCGCCATGACTGGTCGTGTGCGAGTCCGTGCCCACCACCACCGCGCCCGGTCGAACGTACCCGTTCTCCGGTAGAATCTGATGACAGATACCACCGACGTCCCCGCGGATGTCGTGGAACCGCTGGATCCGATGCGCGGCGACGAACTCGCGCACCCGATTCTGGTTCGTTGCCGTCTTCGGCGACTCGGCGGGCACGCGATGGTCGAGCACGATCGCCACCCGGGCCGGATCCCACAGCTGCGGCGTTTTCCCCGTCCCCTCGTAGATCTCGAGAAACTGATTGATCACGAGCGCCCCGTTCTCGTGCGACATCGCGAGATCCACGCGCGGCTCCACCACGTCACCGACGGACACGCTCGGCACGCCCGACGCGCGGGCGAGGATCTTCTGGACTACGGTCATTCCCATGGATGAACTCCCTTTCCACCAGCGTCACCGAGGCACCGATGTCGCTCGGCCGAACTGTATCCACTCGACACCCGAACTCATGTCGTCCCTTCAGTGACATCAGCCGAGCCGCGGCTCTTAGCCGCGAATACCGATGGAGGCAGCGGCCTCCGATGATCTCCCCAGTGCGACCTCCAATCCACGCAAATCAACCCATGCGGCCATCGACCGCGTGGAGAGCTTCCGATCCGCGTGTTTCGTCGCTGAAGCGACGGCTCGGCTGATGTCGCTAAAGCGACCTCTGATGCATCGCCGGTCGTCGCTCTAGACGATCCCCTTCTTCCTCAGCTCACCCACCTCGTCCGCCGAAATCCCCAGCTCGCCCAACACCCTCTCCGTATCCGCCGACAGCCGCGGCGGCGGGGCAGTGATCGCCCCTGGGGTCTTCTCGAACTTCGTGGTCAGCCCGAACAGCCTGAGCGTGCCCAGGCCTTCCGCCTCCACATCTTCCAGCGTGGCCCGATGGGTGACCTGCGGCTGATGGAGCGCTTCTGCGAGGCTCAGGATGGCCCCACTGGGAACGTTGCGAGCATTGAGCAACTCGACCCACTCGTCCGTCGACCGTGTCGCGAGCTTCCGCTCGAGGAGCGGCGTCAGCTCCTTCCGGTTCTGCTTCCGCACGTCGCGCTTCTGGAACCGCGCGTCGGTCTTGAGCGCCGGCACGTCCAGGACGTCGCAGAGCGTTTCCCATTGCTCCTGCTTGTTGGCGGCGATGTTGATGTAGCCGTCCTTCGTCTTGAACGTGCCGGACGGGGCCGCCGTGAAGTTGTCGTTCCCCATCAACGCCGGCTGCTGCCCGCCGATCAGCAGGTTGGCGGCGACCCAGCCCATGAGCGGCATGATCGAGTCGAGCATGGCGACGTCGATGAACTGTCCCTCGCCCGTGCGCTCCCGATGGTACAGCGCGGCCATGACGGCGAACGCCGCGTTGAGACCGCCCACCGTGTCGCACACCGGGAACCCGCAGCGCAACGGGTTGAGCCGCTCGTCCCCATTGATGGCCATCACGCCGCTCAGTCCCTGGATGATCTGGTCGTAGGCGGGCTTCAAGGCGTCGGGACCGGTCTGGCCGAATCCCGAGATGGCGCAGTACACCAGTCGGGGATTGATCGCGCGCAACGCCTCGTATCCCAGGCCGAGCCGCGCCATGACATCCGGACGGAAGTTCTCGACCAGCACGTCCGCCGTGGCAACCAGCTTCCGGAAGATCTCCTTCCCTTCCGGCGACTTGGTGTTCAGCGTGACGGATTTCTTGTTCGCGTTCTGCGCCAGGAAGCTCGTGCCCATCAATTGCTCGTTCATCGCGGGCACGATCCCCAGCTTCCGCGCCAGGTCGCCGTCCTTGGGATTCTCGATCTTGACGACCTCGGCGCCGAGCAGCGCGAGATGCAGCGTGGCGAACGGTCCGGCCAGCACGTTCGTCAGGTCCAGGACCCGGATGCCGGAGAGGATGGACGCGGTCACGCGGTCGCCCCCGTTGTGATCGGCCCGGTCCGGTACACGCTCCCCGGCAACTCCCGGCCGAAATACGCGGCGACGGCCCGCGCGACGTCGATCAGGCGATCGAGCCGCACGTCGTGACGCCGTCCCTGCCGTTGCAGGACGTGCACGAAGTCCTCCGTCGCGACGTTGCCCGCCGCCACCTTGGTGAACGGACAGCCACCGAGTCCGCCGAACGACGTCTCGAACGACCGGACGCCGACTTTCAACGCCGCGAAGATGTTGGCCATCCCCAGGCCGTACGTGTTGTGGAAGTGGCAGGCGCACTCGACCTCGGGATCGAGCCGGTACACCTCCGAGAAGAGGCGTTCCACCTGCGCCGGGTTCGCGTGCCCCGCGGTGTCCGCCAGGCTCACGTGGCGCAGTCCGGCGTCGAGATACGTCCGGACCATCCGGAGCACCCGCTCCTCGGGAATCCGGCCGTCGTAGCCGCACCCGAACGCCGACTGCACCGACACCTGGACCCCCGCCCCCGCCTCCACCGCATCGAGCGCCGCGGCGACGATCCGCTGGGTCGCCTCTTCCGTCCCCATCCCCGCGTTCTTCCGGCTATGCGTCTCACTCGCCGACGCACCGACACAGAACATCTCCGCACCGCACGCGAGCCCACGCTCCACGCCGCGCTCGTTGAGCGCGAGGCCGGACAGCACCGTCGACGACGGTTTGCTTGGCAGCAGTCGCCGGAACAGCGCGTCCGTGTCGGCCATCTGCGGGACCTTCACCGGGTGAACGAACGAGCCGACCTGGACGATGTCCACGCCGGCCTCCATCACCGCGCGAATCCACGCTTCCTTCGTTTCCAACGGGACCGTCTGCCGCTCCATCTGGAGTCCGTCCCGCGGACCCACTTCATGGATGACGATGCGCGTCATGCACCTTCCTCTCGCTTACAGCTTCTCCGCGATGGCGCTGCCCATGTCCAGGGTGCTGCTGCTCCCGCCCATGTCATAGGTGCGCACCTTCCCCTCGCGGATCACCTCGGCCACCGCCCCCTCGAGCGCGTTCGCCTTGGCGCCTTCGCCCAACCAATCCAACATCATCTTCACCGCGAGCACCGTCGCGATGGGGTTCACCTTGCGCTGGCCCGCGTACTTCGGCGCCGACCCGTGCGAGGGCTCGAACACCGCGAGCTTCTCACCGATGTTGCCGGAGCAGCCGAATCCGAGCCCGCCCACCATCTGCGCGGCAAGGTCGGAGATGATGTCGCCGTAGAGATTCGGCGCCACGAGGACGTCGTAATTGAACGGATTCTTCAGGAGCCACATCGTCATCGCGTCGATGTTGGCGTCGTCCATCTGAATCTCCGGATACTCCCGCGCCACCTGTTTGGCGGTCTCGAGGAACAGGCCGTCCGTTGCGCGTACCACGTTCGCCTTGTGAACGACCGTGACCTTCTTCCTCCCGTGCTGGCGCGCGAACTCGAACGCGGATCGGACGATACGCTCGGAGCCCGCGCGGGTGTTGATCTTGCACGACACCGCGTACTGATCGGTCGGGAGCTTGGCGAACGGCGCGAACGCCTTGGCGTGACGGCTCAGGACGTCCACCAGATCCTGCGGCACCGGCCCAAACTCGACGCCGGAGTACAGGTCTTCGGTGTTCTCGCGGAACACGACGAGGTCGATTCCCTCCCGGTAGTTGAGCGGGTTGCCGGGATACGCCTTGCAGGGACGCAAGCAGACGTAGAGGTCGAACATCTGCCGCATCCGGACGATGGGCGACCGGTACGACAGTCCTTGGTTCCGCAGATGCTCGTGCAACTCGTCGGCCGCCGCTCTGACGGGCTTCGAGGTGATGGCGCCGAACAGCGCCGCATCGACGTTGTGCAACAGATCGACGGTGCGCGGCGGGAACGCGTCGCCCTCACCGCACCAGAAATCCCACCCGATATCGCCCGGCACATACTCGGCGTCGAGCGCAAGGCGATCGAGCACAAGGCGCGCCGCGTCGAGCACGTCGATGCCGACGCCATCCCCAGGCAGCCACGCAATGCGATACTTGGCCATCTCCATCCCCCCCCACGGACCAGGTCACGGCGCACAACGCCGCGAACACGCTCCTTCAACTAAGAGGGCCGGCGTGAAGTGGGTATTAGGGTAAGATGAAGGCCGGTCAAGGGAGTGGGTGAAGGGGGGTGGGGGGGAGGCTGTGGGATAGACGGCGAGACGGCAAGACGCCTAGCGGACGGCGAGTTTGAGGTGAAGGGTGGCCTTCGCAACCGGGACAAGGTCCGGCAACGGAGGCCACCTTCCAACTGGGAACTAGCGCCCGCTGTCCGTCTTGCCGTCTCCCCTACCTCCCCCAACCCCCAACCCAAGACCTTTCACCCGGGCAGTCTGGGCCGCTCCCGCACCTGCGCCAGCGTCCGCTCGAGAAAGTCGACGCGCTCCTGGAGCTCGTACACCTCCGAG
>CAYWNR010000174.1:0-7321 GCA_964459705.1 uncultured Gemmatimonadaceae bacterium
GGACATGCTGTGCTACGTGACGCCCAAGGAGCACCTTGGCCTCCCCAACGCGAACGACGTACGCGAAGGTGTCATCGCCTACAAGATCGCCGCCCACGCGGCGGACATCGCGCGCGGCCGTCCGGGCGCCACCGAGCGGGACGACGCTCTCAGCCGAGCCCGCTACGTGTTCGATTGGAACGAGCAATTCCGCTTGGCGCTCGATCCGGAGCGCGCCCGCGAGTACCACGACGAATCACTCCCCGCCGAGTACTTCAAAAGCGCCGAGTTCTGCGCGATGTGCGGGCCCAAGTTTTGTTCCATGCACCATTCGCGCAACGTCGATGAGGCTATTAGGGAAATGGCGCTGGGAACGGAGGTCGTAGGATAGACGCCGAGACGGCAAGACGGAGAGCGGACGGCGAGACTTGAGGCGAAAGCGGAGGTGGCACCTGGGGTCCATCCCAGACGTCACCTCCGCTTTCACCTCGAACTACCCACCGCTGTCCGTCTGGCCGCCTTGCCGTCTATCCTACCTCCTACTCGCCACGAACTTTATCCTCCTTCCTCAAGAGCTCCTTGTAATCTTCCGGAGTATTGAAGTCTTCCAGGACGGCCACATCATCCACGGGGACCTCGACGACCCGAGCCGGGTCTTTGTGCACGACCGCCCGGGCGCCTTCGTCGTTGGGGGCGGCGAGCAGCTCCTCGAACACCGCGCTGCCAAACAGCACTGGGTGGCCCCGGCGGCCGTCGTGAGTGGGGAGGACGATGGCGGCGTGGGAGCCTCGGAACGCGTCGAGCAGGGCGGAGACCGTCGCGACGGCAACGTGGGGTCGGTCTACGGGCCACACCACCACGGCTTGAACCGGCTGACCGACGAGGGCCCGGACGCCGGCCCGGATGGATCCGATCGGACCGGCGTCGAGCTCGGTGTTGGTTGCGACGATCACATCAGATAAGTCCATGCTTTCCTGGATCTTATCTGCGTAGTATCCCAACACTACTACGTTGTGTTCCATCCCTGCGGCGTGGCAGGCGTCGAGGATTCCCGCCAGGAAGGGACGACCCCGATAGGGGAGCAGGGCCTTCGGGTACCCCATCCGTTCGGAGGCACCGGCGGCCAGGATTATGGCTGCGATCACGGTCAATCCTTACATTAGCGACCTATGACGGTCCATCGCGTTCGCCTGCTTGGCGACCCCATTCTGCGCACTCGGTGCGAGGCAATCAAGAACCCCCGCTCGGCCGCCGTTCGGCTGGTGGCTGACGGGCTCCAAGATACCCTCCGGGACCTCAAGGCCCGGCGGGGCATCGGCCGCGGCCTGGCCGCCCCACAGATTGGCGCTCCCATCCGACTCATCTATATCGAGAAGGACGAGCCCTGGTTCCTCGTGAACCCGGAGATCGTGGACGTGGACGCTCAGGACTTCTCCGTCTGGGACGACTGCTTCTCGGTGCCCGACCTGCTTGTCCGCGTGGTGCGGGCCTACCGGGTCACCGTCCGGTATCAGGACCTGCAAGGCAAGTCGCACGAGATGACGGCCGAGAAAGACATGGCCGAGCTGTTGCAGCATGAGATCGACCACCTGGACGGCGTGCTCATGCTGGACCGCGCCATTGGGCTCGACCCGTTCTGCTACCGCGAGGAGTGGAACAAGCATCACGGAGCCGAGCGGCGCTACGGGAAGAAGGAAGCGCGCTGGGCTCCGAAGCAGGTGCCCGTCGGCTGATCCCCGGCCCGGTCTCCCTGCCATCACGAGAGCGAAGGCGGCAGTAACCGAACGCCGGTTTACCGGCCGACGCCGAGCCGCGAGTCCACTCGCGGACACCGCTCCGGCGGTACCACCTCCCCGCTCACGGAGTTGTGCAGAGGTCCCTGGGACGGTGGTGCGCGACCTCTCTGGCCGCCAGCACCAAGCCCCTCGCCGCCTCAGCTGAAACCCCCGGGGCGGTTCCTGCGTCGAATCTGGTAGCCCCCAGGCGACCCTCCCAGGGACCTTGCCCATGCGCAGCCTCACACTCGCGTTTCGCACGCTGGCCAAGTCACCGTTCCTCAGCGCCATCGCGATCCTGTCGCTCGCGCTCGGCATCGGCGCGAACGCCGCCATTTACTCACTGTTCGACCAGATGGTGCTGCGGGCGCTTCCCGTGCACGAGCCCGGCCGTCTGGTGAACCTCGCCAACCCGGGCCCCAAACCCGGCTCGACCTCCTGCGGGCAGGCCGGGGACTGCGACGAGGTCTTCAGCTACCCGATGTTCCGCGACCTCGAGACCCAAGCGCGGAGTAGCTTCGTCGGCATCGCGGCCCACGTCACATTCGGCGCCAACCTCGCGTACCAGCGGCAGACCACCAACGGACAGGGCCTGCTCGTATCGGGATCGTACTTCCCTCTGCTCGGCGTGCAGCCGGCCTTGGGACGTCTCCTGGAACCGGGAGACGACCGGACCATCGGCGGGCATCCGGTGGCGGTCCTGAGCCACAACTACTGGGTCAATCGACTCGGCGCGGACCCGAGCGTGCTCAACAAGACGATCGTCATCAACGGGCAGTCCATGACGGTCGTGGGCGTGGCCGCACGCGGGTTCGAGGGAACCACACTCGGCGCCAGACCTGATGTGTTCGTCCCCCTGACCATGCGCGGCCTGATGGTCCGCGGATTCGAGGGATTCGACAGCCGACAGAGCTACTGGGCCTACCTGTTCGGGCGCCTGAAACCCGGCGCGTCCATGGAGCAGGCAAGCACCGAGATCAACACCATCTATCACGGCATCATCAACGACGTGGAGGCCCCCCTCCAGCAAGGCATGAGCGACCAGACCATGGCGAGCTTCCGGGCGAAGCGCCTCGTTCTGGCCGACGGGCGGCGGGGACAGAGCACGCTCCACCGCGAGGTGCGGACGCCGCTGACCTTGCTCCTGACGATTACGGGGTTCGTGCTGCTCATCGCGTGCGCCAACATCGCGAATCTCCTCCTGGCGCGTGGCGCGCAACGCAGCCAGGAGATGGCGATTCGCGGCTCGCTCGGCGCCGGCCGAGTGCAACTTGTGGGACAACTTCTCGTCGAGTCGCTGCTGCTTGCGGCGATCGGCGGGCTGGCCGGCCTGCTAGTGGCTCGGTGGACGCTGAGCCTCATTGGCTCGATCCTCCCAGCCGAAGCGGCGAACATGCTGACACTCACGCTCGAGCCGACGACCGTGGTCTTCGCCGCCGTCTTGTCCGTCGGCACCGGCATCGCATTCGGGCTGTATCCCGCCCTGCACAGCACGCGACGCGATCTGATAACGGTGTTGAGGGGAGGATCCGGACAGCCGTCAGGCGCGCGCGCGGCGGCGCGTTTCCGCACGGGCCTCGTAACGGTGCAAATCGCCCTGTCCATGACGTTGCTCGTGGCCGCGGGTCTCTTCATCAAGAGCCTTCGGAACGTGAGCCGTGTGGATCTTGGCCTATCTACCGACAACGTGGTGATGTTCTCGCTGTCACCCGTGCTGAACGGCTACGAGCCGGCCCGGATCCGGTCGCTGTTCCAGGACGTGGAAGACCGACTGGCGGCCATTCCGGGCGTGACGGCGGTGTCCGCTGGGCGCGTGCCGATCATCAGCGGCAGCAACTGGGGCACCAGCGTGAACGTGCAGGGGTTCCAGCGCGGGCCGGACGTCGACAACAATTCCCGCTACAACATGATCGGACCCGACTACTTCAGCACGTTGGGTATCCCGCTCGTGGCGGGACGGGAGTTCACCAGTTCGGACGGCTTGGGGGCACCGGACGTGGCCGTCGTGAATCAGGCGTTCGCCCGCAAGTTCGGTCTGGGCGGAGACGCGGTAGGCAAGTTCATGAGCACCGGCGGCGACACACTGGACATCCAAATCGTCGGCCTGGTCACCGACGCCAAATACAGCGAGGTAAAACAGGAAGTCCCCCCACTGTTCTTCGTGCCGTACCACCAGAGCGAGAACGTCGGGGCGATGACGTTCTATGCTCGGACGGCCGTCGATCCCAGTGCGGTACTGCGCGCGATTCCCGCCCTCGTGCAACAGCTGGACCCCAACCTGCCCGTCGAAGATCTCAAGACGCTGGATCAGCAGGTGCGCGACAACATCGTCATGGACAGGGTGATCGGCATCCTCTCGGCCGCGTTCGCGATTCTCGCCACCCTGCTGGCCGCGATCGGGCTCTACGGAGTGCTGGCGTACACGGTCGCGCAACGCACCCGCGAAATCGGGTTGCGGATGGCGCTCGGCGCCAATGCGGGCACGGTGCGGTCGATGGTGCTGTGGCACGTGGGGCGGATGACCCTCATCGGCGGCACGCTCGGCGTGCTCGCCGCGCTGGCGATCGGGCGGGTTGCCTCGTCACTGCTGTTCGGGATGGGGGGGAACGACCCCGTGGTGATCGCGGTCGTGGTTGCGCTCCTTGCCGGTGTGGCGCTGGCGGCGGGGTACGTGCCGGCGTTGAGGGCGTCGCAAGTGGATCCGATGCGGGCGCTGCACTACGAATAGGCCTCCCGGGCTTCCCGGGTCGACATCATTCCATCGCGAGACCTCACCCCCTGATCCCCTCTCCGCTACGCGGAGAGGGGGGACGGGGAGCAACTCCGGGCTTCAGAACTGGGGTAGCGACGGGGCGCTGGGATTGTCCGGATCGAGCGCGCGATCGTCTGCGGGTAGCGTTCCCTCGAACCACGGATCGCGTTTCCAATCCGGCACCGGCGCTTCCCCCTTGGCATTCGGCACGAAGCGCGAGCGCTCCACCAGTCGATACCGGTGCACGTAGCGGCGGCAGTTGGAGAAGATCTCCCGCACGCGGACGCGGACCACGAGCTGGGCACCTGGGTAGCTCCCGATGAGCGGATCGCCGGCATCGATCTGCGCCGTGCCACTCAAGCGCAACCGCGTCCCCCCTTCGAAATCCACGAACAACAGGGCAACCTTCGGGTTCACCGAGAGGTTCCCGCTCGACAGGTACATGCCGTTCCCTTCATACAGCGGGAAGGCGAGCGTGTGCTCGTCGAGCACTCGCACGAACCCAGGTTCACCACCTTTGTACGAGCACTCGGGCCACCCGTGCTCGTTGGCGGTGGCCATGAAGAACATGTCGCGCCGCTCGATGAAGGCTTTGTGCTGAGGGTTGATGAAATCCCGAGTGGACTCCGCCAATCGTTCGGCGAGACGGCGCGTGTCGAACCGATCCTGCCACGCCCGCTGGCCATCATGGTACTCCTGGCTCATGCGTCCTCCCTCGCTCGACTTGGTGGCCCAACCGTCGCCCCCCGGGGTGGCCTCCTGGGACCGCTGTCGGAGGGGCCGGCCATGGTTGGGAGTAAGATGCGAGCGACCACGCAGATCAGGGAAGGCTTTGGGCCACCGAGGTAGCTTTGGCGGCTCAGGCGGTACATGATTTCACACGGTACGGTCCAAGTCCGTCCGCGTGTTGGCGACCGCAAGGAGATTCCCAGAATGATACGTCTCACGGTGTTCTCGGTAGCCCTCATTCTTCCGGCCGCGGCCGTTGCCCAAGCGCCGATTCTCCAACCGGCGGTGCGGCGGTACGTGGCGGTGGACGACTCGGTCGTGGCACTCATGCACGCCCGGGTGATCGACGGAACCGGTGCGCCCGCGATGACGGGCCAGACCATCGTGCTGCGTGGCGGAATCATCGCAACGGTGGGGCCCGACGCCGCCGTCCGAGTGCCGTCGGGAGCACGCATCATCGATCTGGCAAACAAGACGGTCGTGCCAGGGTTCGTGATGCTGCACGAGCATCTGTTTTATCCGGCCGGCGGTGCCGCCTACAATGAGATGGAGTACTCGTTCCCGCGTCTCTACCTCGCGGGCGGAGCCACGACGATTCGCACCGCTGGGAGCCGCGATCCGTACGGCGACTTGAACGTCAAACGAGCCATTGACGAGGGACGGATGCCTGGCCCGACGATCTACGTCACGGGACCGTACCTCAACGGTCCCGGGCTACCAATCAACTTCGTCCACGTGCTCGCCGACTCCGCGGAAGCTCGGCGGATGGTGGCGTATTGGGCCGACATGGGCGCCACCTCGTTCAAGGTGTACATGCAGATCTCGCGGGACGAGCTGCGCGCCGTGGTCGATGAAGCGCACAAGCGCGGCCTCACAGTCACCGGTCACCTGTGCTCCGTGACGTACCGCGAGGCCGCAGACATCGGCATCGATAACCTCGAGCACGGGCTCATGGCATCGACCGACTTCGTGCCGGACAAGCAGCCCGATCGATGCCCCTCCGGCGGCCAGCGCAACCGCTCCTTGCAGGCACTCGATGTCACAGGGCCCGAAGCGCGCCAGTTGATCGAGCACCTCGTACAGCACCACGTGGCACTCACATCCACGCTCCCGGTGTTCGAGATCTCCGTACCGGGTCGCCCGGTGGCACCTGCCGGCGCGCTCGACGCGATGTCGCCGGAAGCGCGGGATCAGTACCTACGGTCGTGGGCCCGTGCGCAGGCCGGCGGCCCCGAGGTGGTTGAGCGTTTCAAACACGCGATGGCGTTCGAGCACGCCTTTGCCGAGGGGGGAGGGCTGCTGGTGGCCGGCACCGACCCGACGGGCTTTGGGGGCGTCGTGGCCGGTTACGCGAATCAAAGAGAAGTGGAACTTCTGGTCGAGGCGGGCTTCTCGCCGGAGGCGGCGATCCAGGTTGCCACGTCCAATGGGGCGCGCTTCTTGGGCATCGCGGATCGCGTCGGGACGGTTGCGGCGGGGAAAGCCGCGGATCTCATCGTCGTGGATGGCAATCCGGCGGCTCAGATTCAGGACATCAGGAACGTGGAGCTGGTGTTCAAGGCCGGGGTGGGTTACGACCCGGCACGGCTCATTGCCGATGCGCAGGGGTTGGTTGGGATTCGGTAGGCCCAACCACTGAGGAACTCCCCTTCCAACCACGGCATGACGCGAAGGACATTAGTGTGCCGGCACGGCGGATCACTGAGATCGTGCACGGCACGCGCGCGATCACGGCGGACACGGCACTGCGGTTGGCGCGGTACTTCGGCACGTCGAAGCGGTCTTGGCTGAACGTCCAATCTCGGTATGACCTGGAAGTCGAGAAGGATCGGCTGGGGAAGCGGCTCGCGCGCGAGGTGCTGCAGCGCGCCATCTGGCGCGCCGTACCCAGGAGACGTCATAAGACTATCTTATCGTGGTGTGGTGGTATGGAGACAACGCGTGCGCCGGATCATGGCCTGAATGGATTCGGCCGGGGGACGGCTACTGACAGGTGGCCTGATGTGATTCGGTGCCCCTGAACATGGAGTGCCAGGAGAATAGCATGCGGCTCAAAGATTACGATACGACTCGTCAGATGAGTGCT
>CAYWNR010000175.1:0-7305 GCA_964459705.1 uncultured Gemmatimonadaceae bacterium
CCGCGGTCGCAGCGTCATGAGTCGGCTCTAGGGAGGATACGGCGTCCGCGGAAACGCTAGTCCGCGGTGCGGCCTCCGGCAAGGCGTGCCCGCGCGTTAGCGCGGGGCTCCTCGTAGTCCGGGCCCGTCCGCTCAATCCGCCCGCAGCGCCACCATGGGATCGACGCGCGTGGCGCGCCGCGCTGGCGCGATGCAGGCGACGGCGGCCGCAGCGATCAACACGCCGACCGCGGTGAGGTAGACCGCCGGATCGTGAGGCGACACGTCGAACAGGAGATGCTGGACACGCGTCACCAGCGTTGCCGCGAGGACCACCCCGATCACGAGGCCGGCTGTCACCAGCGTCAGGCCGCTCCGCACCACCACCCGCACCACGTCCAGCCGCCGCGCGCCGAGTGCGAGGCGCACCCCCAGCTCGTGCGTGCGGCTGGTCACCATGTACGCGATCAGCGAGTACAGCCCCACGGCAGCGATCACGAGCGCCAGCAATCCGAACGTGCCGATGAGGGTGGCGCCGAGCCGCCAGGGCCTGAGCTGCGGATCGAGCGCGCTCTCCAACGTTTCGATGTCCAGCCACAGCAGTCCAGGATCGTCCGTCATGAGCGCGCTCCGGAGCGGCTGCACCAACGCCTCGGGGTCGCCGTACGGACGCACGAGCAGCGCCGAGCCACCGAAGCCGAGGCGACGCTCCTGGCCGAGGGGGACGTAGTACTGCATGGCCGGCCGCTCCCGCAAGCGGAAGCGATGCGCGTCCTCGACGATCCCCACCACGCGAGCGCACGGCGGATCCTCGTCCCGTCCGATCTGGACACAGTGCCCGATAGCGTCCCCGTCGGGCCACAGCGTGGCGGCCATGGTGGCGTTCACCACCGTCACCGGCTCACTGCCCTCGTGGTCGCCGGCGTCGAAGACTCGGCCGGAGAGAAGGGCAAGCCCGACCGTTGCGAAGTAGCCCGGCGACACCGCCTGGATCTTTGGTCCGCCACCCGGCAGCCGCGGGATCGAGTCCCGGCCCGGCACGCGGAGGCGAACCTGGAACGAGGAGTGGAATGGCGTGCCGACGGCGATGGCCGCGCGCTCGACCTCGGGCATCCGCCGCGCGTGCGCGAGCGCCGCGTCGTAAAAGGACGCGGCCCGAACGCGGCGCCGCTCCTGCTCATCCGGTGTCGTTGACGGTCCGGCGGTGGCCCAGTTGCCATCGACCACGAGCACGCGCTCCGGCTCCACACCGAGATCCACCGCACGCGCCTGGCGCAGGCTGCGGACGAACAATCCCGCACCCACGAGCAGCAGCACGGAGAAGGCCGCTTGCGCGACGGCGAGCGCTGCGCGGAGCCGCGAGGTGCGCACGCCATCCGCATGTACGCCGGCGCGGAGCGCGCCAATCAGGTTCCGGCTCCCCGCCTGCAAGGCCGGCACCAAGCCGGCGACGAGGCCGGTGAACACCGTGAGGCCAATGGCGACCGCGAGGACCCGCGGATCCACCGGCGGACCGGTCCATTCGACGCTGGGGAGCAGCGTGTGGCGCACCAAGCGCGCCGCAAGTGGCACCATCAGGAGGGCCGCGGCGCCACCGAGCGCGGCGAGCATGAGGCTCTCGGCAAGGAGGAGGCGCGCGAGCCGTCCGCGGGAAATGCCGAGTGCCAGTCGCACGCCAACCTCGCGGCGGCGGCGCAGGGCACGCGCGAGCAGCAGGTTGGCGACGTTCGCGCAGGCCACCAGGAGCACGACGAGCGACACCCCGATGAGCCAGCGGGAGACGGCCACCTCCACGGACTCGTTTCCGGCGTCGTCATACCACAGCGGATTCGCGACGATCGCCGCCTGTTTCATCGGCTCCTCGTCGCCGGTGTACGCGGCGCGGAACGCGCGTGTCGCCTCAGCGGACGCGTCCGCTGCGGTGAGGCCGGGCGCCAGGCGGGCAACCACCTTGAGCCACTGCGCGTCCCAGGCGGTCGGCCAACCCGCGGTGACCTCTCGCAGCGACATCGGGAGCCACGCGTCCACTCGGCGCAGCTCCACGCCAGTGAACCCCTCGGGCGCCACGCCGATCACGGTGTACGACGCACCATCGATTGGCACCGTCCGCCCAACCACTGCGGCATCGCCGCCAAAGCGCCGTCGCCAGATGCCGTTTCCCAGCACGACCACGCGCCGGGCGGCTCCGGGACGGTCTTCGCTCGCGTCGAAGAAGCGCCCGAGCGCGGGGCCGACGTCGAGCAGAGGAAAGAAGTCCGCGGTCGCGTGACCCACGCGGATGGGCTCGGCATGCTCGCCTTCGCCCAGAATGGCGTCGGTCTCCGAATAGGCCGCCACGCCCGAAAAGCCGCGCGCGCCGTCGCGCATGATCGTGTACGTCACGTAGCCAAACGTGTTGTCCGAGAACCGGCCCAGTCCCGGCACGGTGGCGGCGTACGACAGCCGGGTCAGGCGCCTGGGTTCCCGCACGTGCTCCGGACCTTTGAGGAGCAGGCGGTCGAGGATCGCGAACATGGCGGCGTTGGCCCCAACGCCGAGCGCGATGACGATGACCACGACCGCGGTGAATCCCGGCTCCGTGATCACCGAGCGCCACGCGTGCCGCACGTCCTGTCGCCAGCCATCGAACCAGTTGCGGAGCGCCACCCGGTCCCCACGCCGCTGGGCGGCCCGCCGGAGATCGCGGCGCGCCGCGTCGAGCGCGCCGAACCGGCGCCGCGCCTCGGCGCGCGCCGCTTCGGGACTCATCCCCTGCCGTTCGAGTTGCTCGGCGCGGAGGGCCAAATGCGCGGCGATCTCCTCGTCGGTCTCGCGCGCGACCACGTCCTTGCGGCCGAGCCCCAGATGGAACAGCCGCCGGATGCCGGGTCGGTTCATTTGGGGGCCGCCGTGAGAATGGCCGCGACTAGCTGCCCGTGGCGCACCAAGGTTCGCGTCTCGCTCGCGAGATGGCGCTTGCCGCGGGCGGTAATCTGATAGTAGCGCGCCTTGCGGTTGTGCTCGCTGACACCCCACTCGGCCTTGATCAGATCCTTGGCTTCCATGCGATAGAGCGCCTGATACACCCCCGACTCGTCGAAGCTCAGCTCACCGCCCGAGCGCTCCGCCAGCCAGGTGGTGATCTCCAGGCCGTGCATGGGCGTCTGGCTCAGCGCTTTCAAGACGAGGATATCCAGGGTGCCCTTGAGCAACGGCACCGCGTCAGCCATGCGCGACTCACTTGAGACGTTCGGTTGAGAGTCTACATGGAGCGGCCTACCGCGTCAAGCTCGCGGCCTCGCAATCGGCGGGTCACCATCCGCTGCGACCGGCCTCCGATAGCACCGCGCGCACCGTCTCCACACCGATGTTCCCACCGCACAGCACGATCACGACGCGCGCTCCCACCCAGCGCGCCCGATCGCTCAGGTATGCCGCGATGGCCATGGCGGCCGAGCCTTCGATCAGTTGGCGATGCGCGGCAACGAACCCGCGGAGCGCATCGCGGATGGCGTCTTCGGAGACCGTCACGTACGCGTCCACCAGCGTGCGGCAGAGATCGAACGTCATCGCGCCGGCTTCCACGCCGCCGGCGGTCCCGTCGGAGAGCGTGGGCAGCGACGGCAGCTCGAGGATCCTCCCCGCCTGCACCGAGCGAATCATCACGGCGGAGTTCTCGGGTGAGCAGCCGACGATGGTAACGGCGCTGCCGACGGACTTGAGGTACCCCGCGACCCCCGAGACCAACCCACCGCCACCCAGCGCGACGAAGACCGCGTCGAACTGGTCGAGTTGCCGCGTCAACTCGAGGCCCACGGTTCCCTGCCCCGCGATCACGAGTGGATCGTTGTATGGCGACACGTACGCCTTCCCGTGCTCGGCGGCGTAGGCGCGCGCGTGCACCTCCGTCTCGGCGCTATCGTTGGCGTGCATGCGCACCTCGGCGCCCAGGCGCCTGATGGCGGCGACTTTGCCTTGGTCCGCGGTCTCCGGCACGAACACGAGCGAGGCTACACCCACTTCGCGGGCCGCGCGCGCGACGGCGAGCCCGTGGTTGCCGGTCGAGGCGGTTACCACGCCCGCCGCGCATTTCTCGTCCGTGAGCGCGAGCACCTTGTTCATCGCACCACGCGCCTTGAACGAACCGGTGTGTTGGAGATGCTCGCACTTCACCCAGACGTCGGCCCCGCCGGCTTCACTCAGGTGCGGCGATGGCTCGAGATACGTCTCCCGGGTGAACGGGCGGATGCGGGAGTCGGCGGCGAGGACGTCGTCGGGGAAGCGCATGACGGATAGAATGGCCGGCGGGTGCGGAGCGCGATAGGCCTCGCCGGCTGTTGGGTGCCAGGCCGGGGAAGATCGTCTTCCGTTCTCTCAGTCGCGGATCAAGGCGTAGCCGTTGACCACCAGGTACCGAACCGCCGGTAGGCTCTCCGTGGGAGGTACGTACGCGTTCACACGCCAGACGCGGCCGTCCTGGTCGCTGAGCGTGAGCGTGTAGGCGCTCAGCGTGTACGTGCCGCTGCCGCCACCCAGCGCCCGACGCGCCTGCTGGTCGCTCCAGCGTTGTACCATGATCGCCGCGTCGGGTACCACCAGGTTCCGCGCGGCGCCGACCATGTGCAGAAAGCCTCCGCGGTCCTCGTAGGTGCCGTCGGCCCGGAGCACGAGCCGCGGCGCGGCCGCGTCATGATAGTCGGCGCGCGCGAAGCTGCCGTCCACCCGCGCGTCCGCGAGCGACGGGAGCTTGCGCCATGGCCGCCCGCGCTCGGACAGGAGGCGGTCGCCATCCACCACGTAGCTCGTCGTGTAGCTGCCGCGTTGCGTGACGATGCGGCTACCGTCGCGGCGCCACGTGCCCCACGCATCTGGCAGCTGCGCGCGGTCCCAGGCCAGATCGGTGGCGAGCCCCCGAGCCGGCAACCCTCGGCGGTAGCTGCCGTCCGGCAGGAACACGTCCACCTCGGGATAATCCTGCACCGACGTTTGCACCTGCGGCGCCCCGGGCGCGTTGCCGACGCTGAGAAATCCGCTGGCCAGATCGAGCACGAGCTGTTGACCGCCCGCGCCGGCCCCGGCGCGCGCGCCGCGCTCCAGCCCCAGGTACGCGCCGGTCACACCGGAGCCGAACGTGGAATCGATGCCTGGAGCCGGGGCGACAACGGCCGCCGGCACGGCGACGGAACCGAGATCCGCGTCCTGCACGCTCGAGATTCCGTTCATCACCGCGTTCTGGTAGCGATTGAACGTGTCGTCCGTGTCGGCCAGTGCCCAGAACCGCGCCAGCTTGTCCCCTTTCCGAGCCACCGCCGCGAGCGCGGTGAAGGAGCGGCCGTCCTTTTCCACCACCCCGGTGCCGTACCGGAATGTCCAACCGGACTCGAACGTCTGCTCGGCCGGGTCGCGCACGGGCCGCCAGCGGCCGATGTCGCCGATGGTGCGTGTGTACGCCGCGTCGAGTGGCTCCGCCGACGCCGCCAGTGGCTCCGCGACGAAGACGAACGACGCGCCAACCGGCAGATGGTTCGGTACCACGACCACCCGGCCGCCCTCGACCGCGCGCGACCACGCCACCGGCACGTCGAGCCACGGCGCGAGCGCGCGCGCATCGGGTTGCTGCGCCGCGGCCGACGTGAAGGCCACGAAGGACAGGACCGTTTGGGCGATGGCGCGCGATGGGCGGTTCATGGGGCTTCCTGGGGTCGAGGCGACCGCGCCGGTGCGCGATTGGCGCCTAACCTAGCGCCGGCCAGGGCTTCTCAGCCAGACGCCGCCCAGGAACTGGGCCCCTCGGCCCGCCGCACCTCAGATGTACGCCCCCAGATCCAGCCGCTCCAGCTCCCGCACGAATTTGATCTTGTGGGTCGGCGTGCGCTCCAGTTTCCGCTCCAGGAGGTAGATCCGTTCCGTGGAGAGCTGCGCGGTCATGTCCGCCAGCGATTGCGCGTAGGCCACGGCCTCCAGCAGCCGGCTCTTGAGCGCCTCTTCCCGACGTAGACCAGCATCCAGCGCCTGGCGGAAGCCCGCGTCCTTCTCGATGCGCGGCCAATCCGGGAAGACGAACACGCTCAGGAATTCGCCCCGCTCCAGCTGCGTGACGAGCGCGTCCTTGATCCAGATGGAGCGCACCAGGAGGTTCGACAGGTGCATGCGATCGATCAGGCTGCCGTCGCTCCACGCGATCAGCTCCTTCTCCCGCCCCACCAGAAACACCCATCCGTCCTCGTCTATCCACGCGAGGTCGCCGGTGTGGTAGTAGCCGTCCGCGTCGAGGTGGGAGCCGTCGGGCTGACCCACGTACCCCGCCGAGATCGTCGCCCCCTTCACGAGCAACTCGCCCACCGGGTGGTCCCGTCCGGGGATGGTCCGCGCGTCGTGAATCCGGTACTCGAGTCCCGAAATCAACCGGCCACAGGATCCGCGCTTGCTCTCGTTCAGGCGATTCCGCGCGATGATGCCCGAGGCCTCGGTGGCACCGTAGATGTCGATCACCGTGACACCGAGTTTCGCGAAGATCTCGATCACGCCGGGATCGATCCGGGTGGACGACGAGATTCCGTAGCTGAAGTGCCCGCCCATCTTGTTCCGCAAGAAGATGCGGATGGCCGTGAGCTTTGCTTTGTCGAGCGTGCCGATGTCGTGCAGCTTGGCGCGTTTCTCGATGCTGGTGAGGTGCTGGTAGAGATCCTTCCAGATTGCCTTGTCCTTCATCTCCTCCAACACTTCCTTCATGATGTAGATCCAGACCTTCGGCACCGCCATCAACGCCTTGATCCGCACACCGAGCTTCTTGAGCTTCTTGATCTCATCCTCCAACACCTTGTCTTCGTCCGCTTCCCGCGTGAAGTACGTCACGCAGAACCCGCGAGCCTTGGTCACGAGGAACTCGAGCAACGTGGCGATGTGGGTGTAGGGGCCGATGTTGAGTAGATCTTCGGCCTTGCGCAGGTTCATGACGTCCATGCCTTCGTTCACCTGCGCCACGATGTTGCCGTGCGTGATGCGGACCACCTTCGGCAGGCTCGTGGTGCCCGACGTGGCGTAGCGACCCAACACCACCTCTCCCGCGCTCAACCGCGCGCTGGGCGCCGGGAAGGCGGCGTCGATAGGGAACGGAAGCGCGGACATGCGCTGTTCCTGCGCGTCCAGGTCCGCCATGCTCGGCGCGTCGCTGTCTTCGAACACCCGATAGAGGTCGGCAATCAGGATCCGCGGACGGATCCCGAGCTGCCGCAGCATGCCTTTCATCCGCAGCCGGGACGCTGGACTCACCAGCACGATGTCGGGCGGGCTCTGTTCCAGCAGGTGCCGAACCTCCGCGTCGTGCATCTTCGTGTCCAGCGGGAA
>CAYWNR010000176.1:0-7294 GCA_964459705.1 uncultured Gemmatimonadaceae bacterium
ACCGGCCTCGACCGCGGGCCGGGCCAACACGAGCCGCCGCACGCGCTTCCGCGCGAGAAACTCGACGCCGAGGGCGCACGCGAGATAGGTCTTCCCGGTCCCCGCGGGGCCGATGCCGACCACGATGTCATGCCCCCGAATGGCCTGCACGTATTCGCGTTGCCCCGCGGTCTTCGGCCGCACGATCTTGCGAAGGCCCGGCAGCGCGATCCGGAGGTCACCGTTGTCCCGATCCTCCGGATCGGGACCGTCGGTCAACAAGCGGCGGACGTCGTCGGGATCCACATCGCCTCGGCGAGCCATGTCCACGAGCGCCGTTGCGTACCGCGCGGCGCGCTCCACATTCTCCGGCGACCCCACCAGCACGAGCTCGTCCCCGCGGAGCACCACGCGCGTCTCCGTGACATCCGCAAGGTCGACCAGGTGACGGTCGTTGACGCCCGCGACCGCAAGCAGGTCGGCCCCTTCCGTAGGGATCCGGTGGGTGGCGTCGGTCACGATTCGATCCGAAGGTGCAGCGCCTTGAGCTCGTCGTTCCGCACGGGCGCCGGCGCGTCCTCGAACAAGGCGCGCGCGGCGGTCGTCTTCGGAAAGGCGATGACGTCGCGGAGACTCTCCCCACCGGCGAGCAGCATCGCGACGCGATCGAACCCGATCGCGAAGCCCCCATGGGGAGGCGCCCCACTGCCGAGCGCATCGAGCAGAAAGCCGAAGCGCCGCCGAGCCTCCTCGGACCCGATGCCCAGAACCTCGAAGACACGGAGTTGGACCTGCGGATCCGTGATCCGAATGGAACCACTCCCCAACTCGGTCCCGTTGTAGACCGCGTCGTAATGCACCGCCCGCACGCCCGCCGTTTCTCCCGCCAGGAACCGCGCCCGATCGTCCGGATGCGGCGCCGTGAACGGATGGTGCGCGAACACCAGCGCGCCGGTGTCCGCGTCGCGCTCGAACAACGGGAACTCCTCCACCCACAGGAAAGCGTGCTGCTCGCACGGCGTCGGTGCCAACCGGCGAATGAGCTCGTGGCGAACGCGATCCAGCGCGGGCGCGGTGACCTGGTCCGCGCCGGCGGCGGCCAGCAGGAGATCCCCATCCGCGATGCCGAGTGACTCGGCGGTGACGCCATCGAGCTTGGCGAGCGGACCACTCAACTGCTCGCCCTGCCGTTTCAGGGTTGCCAGTCCACCCAGGCCACCGGCCCGCGCCACGTCCGTGAGGCGATCCACGTCTTTCCGCGACAGCGCCACTCCACCCGGCACCCGGATGGCCCGCACCCGGCCCCCGTCCGCGTGGGCGTCCTCGAACGCGCGAAACCCTCGCCCGACGAGCCGGTCCGACCAATCCTCCAGCTCCAGGGCAAAACGCGTGTCGGGTTTGTCCGTTCCGTAGCGCTCGAGCGCCTCGCGATGGGACAGACGCGTGAACGGACGCGTCACCGCGTGTCCGGCTTCGTCCCACAGGGCCACCAGCACCGCCTCGACCGCGGCGTACACGTCCTCCGGCCCGACGAACGACGCCTCCAGGTCGATCTGCGTGAACTCCGGCTGCCGATCGGCACGGAGATCCTCGTCCCGAAAGCACCGCGCCAATTGGAAGTAGCGGTCGAAGCCCGCCACCATCAGCAACTGCTTGTAGATCTGTGGCGATTGGGGCAACGCATAGAACTGGCCCGCATGCACGCGCGAGGGTACGAGGTAGTCGCGCGCCCCCTCGGGGGTGGGCTTGGTCAGGATCGGCGTCTCGATCTCGAGAAAGCCGAGTTCCGACAACGTCCGACGCGCCGTCTGCAGGAGCCGGTGTCGCAGCGCCAGGTTCCGCTGCATCTCCGGCCGGCGCAGATCCAGCACGCGCTGCTGCAGCCGCAGCTCCTCCGACGGTAACGCTTCCCCTTTGGTCCGCCACACGGGAATCGGCAGCGACGCCGGCGCCGGACCGACCACATCGAGGCCGGACGCGCGGACCTCCACGGCACCGGTCGCGAGCTCCGGATTTTCCTCCGGTCGCCGCTGCACGTCGCCCTCGACGAGCACGACCGACTCCGCGGTCACCGTCGCGGCGCGCGCGAGCACGTCCGCCGGTGACCAGTCCGGACCGAACGCGACCTGGACCAACCCATCCCGATCCCGGAGGTCGAAGAACAACATGCCCCCCAAGTCGCGGCGCCGGTGGACCCATCCCCCCAACCGCACGCGCGTGCCGATATCGCCAGCCCGCAGGGCGCCGCACCGATGCGTTCGCAAGGTCGTTGCGCTCATGCCCTCTCGATCCGTCAGGCGCCCTCCGCTTCTCGGAGGCGCCGGTGGAATTCGTCACTCGTCGTCGCCCGCACCAACCGCTCCCGCACCAGCGGCTGCCGCACGAGGCGCGAAATCCGGCTCAGCGCCCGCACGTGCGTTCCGGCTTCACTCGCCGGTCCGACGAGCAGGAAGAACAACCGGACCGGCGAGCCGTCGAGCGATCCGAACTCGATCGGAACGGCGGTCACACCGGCGGAGACGCGCACGTCGTTCACCCGACCGGACCGGCCGTGCGGTATCGCCACGCCGTGCCCGATACCCGTGGAAAGAACGGCCTCCCGCTCCTCGACCGCCAGCAGCAGGTCGGCCGCCGCCATGAGGTCGTCCGGGGCGACGATCCCCACAAGTTCCCGCAACGCCGCCGGCTTGTCACCGGCGGCCAACGGGATGCGGATTCTCTGCGGGGTCAACAGCTGCGAGAGCAGCACGGCCAGAATAGCCTAAGTGATTGCATCGATTGAACGTAATGGCGCTCTGAGACGGCAGCAAGCGGACGCTTGACAGGGAGCGCCGGACCCGCCCACTGTTCTCCGATGCGCCTCCAAACGGCCCTCGTCTGCGCCCTCGTGCTGCTCCCCGCGGGGGCCCAGGCCCAGGCGCCTGCGTGGGCCGATCTCTGGCGGGTCGCCGACGGTACCCTCGTCCGGCCGGCCGCCCTGGGGACCGAACCCACGGCGGCCTTCTGGAATCCCGCCGCGGTTGTCGCGAGTCGCGGTCCCGCCTTCGCAGCGGAAATCTTCCAGACCCCCGACATCGTGAACGTGTCCGCGGTGCTGCTCGGCGCCTCCTACGCCCTCGACCGGCATCTCAGCGTCGGCGTGCTCGCGGGACGGCTCTCGGTCGGTGACCTCGTCCGGACCACGACCTCGCCCGCGAAGGACGCGGCGGACATTCAGGTGTACTCCCAATTCGCGGGAACCGCCATTGGCGTGGACATCGGTCCCCTGGAGCTCGGCGTCACGACGTTGCTCCACGACGCGCGCCTCGACGCC
This sequence comes from uncultured Gemmatimonadaceae bacterium, assembly GCA_964459705.1. Lineage (GTDB taxonomy): Bacteria > Gemmatimonadota > Gemmatimonadetes > Gemmatimonadales > GWC2-71-9 > JAOTWJ01. The sequence goes on from CAYWNR010000176.1 coordinate 3,293, forward strand.
GATGCCGTCGGGGGGGTCACGCTCGACCTCGGAGCTCGGTTCGAGCCGCTGCCGCGGTTGGTCCTGGGAGCCGCCACGCATCTGGGCGACCCGGTCGCCACCGACGGCGACGCCTCCCAGTTCGTGGCGGGGGTGGGCTACGCCATCCCCGTCGCGCCCCTGTTTGGACTTGGCGCGGATGTGCTGTTCCGCTACGGCCTCACCGTTCGGGCGAGCGGCGATCCGGAGCACCTTGCCAGCATGGGTCTGCTGCTGCTGCGACGCTTGGCCATCGACGGTGGCGTGATCTGGTCCAAGGGCTATGGGACGGGTGCCTGGCAGCCCCTCCTGGGGCTGGCCTTTCGCGCCGGCGCGTACCACGTGGGGATCGCGCGCGGAAACGGGGTCGCGGACCTGGGGGCGGCGTACCGCGTCACGCTGGGAGTCGGTGGTGCGTGGTAAGCTGGCTTGATCTTCGGCCGGCGGATGCGGAGCGGGCCGTGGCGGATTGGATCGCTGCGCAAGGGCTTCCCCCCTATCGCGTTCGTCAGATCGTCCCGTACCTCTGGCAGCGACCCGTCCGCAGGTGGCGGGACGCAAGCGATCTGCCGCAGCGCCTCGCCGAGGCGCTGCATCGCGAGCACCCGCTGCCCCACCCCGAGGCGGCGGCGCGCCAAGAGTCCACCGACGGGACAATCAAGTTCCTCTGGCGCTTCCCCGACGGCGCCGCCGTGGAATCCGTGCTCATTCCCGAGCCACGACGGCACACGCTGTGCATTTCGTCGCAGGCCGGGTGCGCCTTCGGGTGCGTGTTCTGCGCCACGGGACGGATGGGGTTCGGCCGCCATCTGACACCGTCGGAGATCGCCGCCCAGGTCCGCGAGGTCATGCTGGACGCGACGCTGCCCCGACCGACGAACGTCGTGTTCATGGGGATGGGTGAGCCGCTCCATAACTGGATCGGCGTCGACACGGCGCTGTCCATTCTCAACGCCCCTCGCGGCCTCGGCCTTGCGGCTCGGCGAATCACGGTCAGCACGGTCGGCCTGGTACCTGGACTGGAGGCGCTCGCGACCCGGCCGGAGCAGTTCGGCGTGGCATGGTCGCTCCACTCGCCGATCTCCGATCGTCGCGCGACGATGATGCCGGTGGAGCGGAAGTACGCGATTCCAGACGTCGTGGACGCCCTGCGGGCATTCCGCCGGCGCTTGACGCTGGAATACGTCATGATTCGCGACCGGAACGACTCGCCCGATGACGCCCGCGCCCTGGCGCGGATCGCGCTCGATCTGCGGGCGCACGTCAACCTGCTGCCCCTGCACCCTGGAGGCGCGCCCGACCTCACGCCGAGTCCATCCTCCCGGATCACCGTGTTCGCCGAACGGCTGCGACGGGATGGCGTGAACGTCACCGTGCGACGAAGCCGAGGGCTGGACATCGCCGCGGCCTGCGGGCAGCTACGGGTGGCGGCCGAGCGCGGCGGCATCGCGCCCTAGCATGACGGAGACGTCGAGCAGGAGATGGGGATCGGGCTCCACGAGCACGCGGCCCAGGCCGAGCGCTTCCCGTACGGCCGCCCCCGCGCTCGAGTCCGCACCACGCACCAGAATCATGGTGGTATCTCCGACCGCCGTGGCGGCCGTTCCATAGAAGACGACGTCGACACCGGCTTCACGAAGCCGCAGCGTCACCAGGCGCGCCAGACCGTTCACATCGGTGCCGTTGAGCACTTCGGCGGTATAGGGGATGCGCTCGCCGGGAATGGGGTGCGCGATGGTCGGGACCGCCCGGTGCACCGTGAGCCGCCACGCCACCGCCACCACGACCAGCACGCCGAGCACCGCGAGGCCGCGCCGCCGCCAGGTCACACCAAGGTATTCCAGAACGCCACCGTTTCGGGCAGGAGCGGCCAGCCCTTCTTGAGTCCATGCGCGATGCGTTCGCGCGCCACCTCGCGCAGTACTACCTCGGGATCGTGCGGCACGCGATGGGCTTGCGCCGCTCGGTCGGGATGGCGGAAGGTCCGCTTCGGCTCGAGGAAGTCGGCGAGATAGAGCATCTTGCCCACGCGGTCCCACCCGGCGTAGCCGACCGTGTGGTAGCGGACCGCGTCCAGCACGCCCCGATCCCGCTCCCCGTCCAGCTCCGCCCGGCGCGCGGCCGCCGGCCCGTGCCAAAGGCTGCGCGGACCGAACCGTGGCACGGCGAGTCGCCGGACGGTCGCGTCGGGGGCGTCCTTCAACGCGTCGTGCAGCGCGGCCGCGCGCAACCAGCGGCGGCGCTCCCTCGGGTGGACGCGCATGGCGTTGGCCCATGTCACCAGCAGCTCCACGACGCGCCGAATGTGCTCGCGCCGCCGGCCGGTCACGGCGGCCCACGACGGGAGCGACCATTCGTCAGACGGTGATGACCGGATCCAGCCCAAGGCCCTGTCCCATGACGATGTTGTCGATCAGGCGCGTCGCGCCGACCCGCGCGGCAAGCGCCAAGAGCGTATCCGCCCGCAGCGCCGACACCGGCGCCATGCGATCCGGATCGACGGCTTCGACGTACTCGATGTCGATCCCCGGCTCCGCCGTGAGGATGTCCCGCACCGCGGCGCAGATCACGTCCGCGCGCGTCTCGCCATCGGCGAACGCCGTATGGGCCGCGCGGAGCGCCGCGGGAATCCTGGCGGCATGCCGCCGGTCGTCCGGACGCAGATACACGTTCCGGGAGCTCAGCGCGAGACCGTCGGGCTCCCGCGCGGTGGGAACGACATCGATGGCGATGGGCCAGCTGAGGTCGGACACCATGCGGAGGATGAGGCGCGCCTGCTGCGCATCCTTCCGACCGAACACCGCTACGTCGGGCTCCACGATGTGGAACAGCTTCGCGACGACGGTCAACACCCCCTCGAAATGACCAGGCCGACGAGCGCCACAAAGATGATCCGCGAGCGGTCCCGGCGTCACGCGCATGAGTGCGGCTTCCGCGTACATCTCCGCGACCGGGGGAATGAAGAGACAGGTCACGCCGCGGCCGGCCGCGAGCGACCGATCGCGGGGAAGATCGCGCGGATAGCGCGCCAGATCTTCGGAAGGACCGAACTGCAACGGATTCACGAAGATGCTGAGGGCGACCGCATCGGCCAGGGCCCGCGCGCGATCCACGAGCCGCAGATGACCCTCGTGCAGGTAGCCCATGGTGGGAACGAATCCCACGCGTCGGCCGGCCGCCCGCTGCGCGCGGCTCCATGCACGCGTTTCCGCGACGCTGGCGAGCTCGATCACGACGAGAAGCTGTGCTCGGCGTCCGGGTATCGGCCGTCGCGCACCTCGGCGGCGAACGCGTCCACCGCCTGCCGCACGTCGTCCGCCAACGCGGCGTACCGTTTCACGAACTTGGCACGGAACCCGTCATTGAGACCCAGCATGTCGTGCAGCACGAGCACCTGCCCGTCGCACCCGGGCCCCGATCCGATCCCGATCGTCGGAATCGCCAAGGCGCGGCTCACCTGCTCGGCCACCGGTGCCGGCATGAGCTCCAGCACGAGAGCGAACGCGCCCGCGTCCGCGAGCGCCTTCGCGTCGGCAAGCAGGCGCTCGGCGGCGTCCGGGTTCCGGCCCTGCACGCGGGGTCCGCCGAGCACGTGAACCGATTGTGGCGTGAATCCCAAGTGCGCCATCACGGGGATCCCGATCTCGACGAGGGCGCGCACGGTGGGCGCCAGCCAGGCGCCGCCTTCCACCTTCACCGCGGCCGCCCCGGTGGTCTGCATGACGCGCCCCGCGTTCCGCTTGGCGTCTTCGACCGATACCTGGTAGCTCAGAAACGGCATGTCGAGCACCAAAAGTGCCCGCCGCACCCCGGTGCGGACCATGCGCCCGTGGTAGATCATCTGCTCGAGCGTGGCAGAGAGCGTTGTCGCCTGTCCGCAGAGCACCGTGTTCACCGAGTCGCCCACCAGAATGACGTCCACCCCACAGGCGTCCACCAACCCGGCGAACAAGGCGTCGTACGCGGTGAGGGCGACGATCCGGC
>CAYWNR010000177.1:0-7282 GCA_964459705.1 uncultured Gemmatimonadaceae bacterium
CTGCCAGCACAAGTACAGCGACACGGCGCTCCTCCTGGTCAACGAGGTCTGCGGCGCGTACTGCCGGTACTGCTTTCGGAAGCGCCTGTTCATGAACGACAATGACGACGCGTCGTTGGAGCACCGCGCGGGATTGGCCTATATCCAGGAGCACGAGGAGATCACCAACGTTCTGCTCACGGGCGGCGATCCCTTGATGCTCTCCACTCGGCGCCTGCGCGCCGTCATGACCGACGTGGCCGCCGTTCCGCACGTGCGCATCATCCGGATCGGCAGCAAGATGATGGCGTTCAATCCGTACCGCGTGCTCGACGATTCCGCCCTGCTGAAGCTCTTCAGAGAGCTGATCACGGGCGGCACCCAGGTGTACGTCATCAATCACTTCGACCATCCGCGGGAGTTGACACCCCAGGCGCGACAGGCCATTCACACCCTGCTTCGCGCGGGGGTGCAGACGGTCAACCAGTGCCCCATGATCCGGGGTGTGAACGACCGCTCGCACACGCTCGCGACGCTGTTCCGCGAGTTGTCGTTTCTCGGCTGCCCGCAGTACTACGTGTTCCAGGGACGTCCGACGGCCGGGAACGAGCCCTACGAGGTCCCGCTCGTGGAGGGGTTCCACATCTTCCTCGAAGCCAACCGGATGGTGTCGGGCCTCGCGAAGCGCGCCCGCTTCGTGATGTCGCACGCGACCGGCAAGATCGAGGTGGTCGGTGTGGATGATGAGTACATCTACATGCGCTACCACCGCGCGCACCGGCAGGACGACTACGGTCAGATGGTCGTGGCCCTGCGCGACGACAGCGCCTACTGGCTCGACCAGCTCGCAATCGCGTCCGGCCCCCCGTCGCTCGTGGATCCTGGGGAGGACGTGGCGCTACAGGACGTGTGGGACTAGCCCGACCGATTGCCGATTGCCGATTGCCGATTGCCGACGCGAATACCACGGCTAGCGGCTTTCTGCGAACGGTTTTCTGCTTTCGGATCTCGGATCTCGGATCTCGGATCTCGGCTTTCGACAATCGGCATTTAGAGTAGCTTAGTCCCCCATGACCACACGCCGCGATTTTCTCCAGCACGTCGCGGGGGCCTGGGCGGGTGTCGCGCTCGCGAACCGGGGCCTCCCCGCGTTCCCCCTCCCGATCGATCGACCCAGCACGCCGCTCCGGGTGTTGATCCTCGGTGGGACCAGCTTTCTGGGCCCACACCTGGTGCACCTCCTGACTCAGCGCGGCCACTCCGTCTCCATCTTCACGCGGGGACGGCGCGAGCCGGGCCTGTACGAGCAGGACTTCGCGCAGGTGGAGCACCTCATTGGCGACCGGCAGGAACCCGACGGGTACGCGGCGCTAAAGGGCAAGACGTGGGACGCGGTGATCGAAACGTCCGGTCAGCGGCATCCGTGGACGCGCGCTTCGGTAGCGCTGTTGAAGGACGTGGTGAGTCAGTATCTGTACGTGTCCTCGACGGGCGTGTTCTATCCGTACTTGACCACGAACATCCCGGAGGACGGACCCATTCTGCTGGTGGATGACCCGCCACAGGACCCACCGAGCTACGGCGTGATGAAAGCCCTGAGCGAGAACGAGGTCCGCACGGGATTCGGTGCCGGAGCGACCATCGTGCGCCCGGGGTACATCGTCGGCCCCGGCGATCCCACCGATCGCTGGACGTATTGGCCCATGCGCGTCGTGCGCGGGGGCGAGGTCCTGGTACCCGGTCACAAGACCGACCCGGTGCAATACGTCGACGTGCGGGACCTGATCGGCTGGATGGTCCGGCTCGTCGAGAACCGGACCGGCGGCACGTTCAACGCGGTCGGCCCCACCCACCGCCAGACCATGGCGGAGTTCATCCAGGGGCTGGCGCCGCTCGCGCCCGCCTCGTCGTCGTGGACGTGGATCGAAGACTACGACTGGCTCGAGACCTATCCGCTGAGCAAAGGGCGCGACGGCACCACACGCGGCCTCACCTACGCGATCCCGTGGGTCATGGTCGAGGGCGATGCGTTGGGCCACATGCAGATCGACGGGCGCAAAGCGGCGGCCGCCGGCCTCACCTGCCGCCCGCTGTTGGAAACCGCCCGGGACACTGTGGCGTGGCGATCCTCGGACGCCGTGCCCCAGGCGCTACGAGACCAGCCACGCTACGTCATGACCGCCGAGCAGGAACAGGCAATGCTGGCGGCATGGCATAAGAAACTAGACGGCTAGACGCACAGACGCCTCGACGCCTAGGACCTCCCACCGCCTAGGCGTCTGAGCGTCTGAGCGTCTAAGCGTCTAGTGATCGTGGAACTGCCCGCCTGATCTTCCAGACCCCCACGGTCAGTATCGGCACCACGAAGACCACGAGAAACGCCCAGGTGAGGGTTCCGTACCCACGGGCGATCAGCGCGACCAGTCCAAAGCGCGAGAGGAGTGCGGCGGCGGTAAGCATCAGCACCGCCACCAGCGGCCGGAGGCCGCGCCGGAGGGCGCGCCCGCGCTCCTCGTAGAATCCGGCGATGCGCTCGTTCACCGCGTGGATCATCCCGGTACCCGTCTCGATCAGCGTTCCGAATAACACGACCTGGAACACCACGACGAACGTCCGCGAGTTCAGTAACTGGAGCAGGTAGGCGGCGGGCACCGCGGCGTCGACGATGGCGGGATAGTGCGGCACCATCGCGAGATAGAAGAGCAAGCCAGGGATCATGCCGATCGGCCCGGCGAGCAACCCCGCCGTGACGGCGTCGCGCCGGGTGTCCACGTGGCGAACCGCGAAGAGCACCGCCGGAATGACCGCGAGATTATAGGCCGCGTACTTGAGCCCACCGATCAGCCAGTGTCCACTGGGCGCGGCTTCCGCGGCCGCCAAGCCGCCGACCCCTCCGGACGCGCGGAGACTCCAGACGAAGAACACAATGTAGACCGCGTAGAGGACAAACGACCACACCGCGAGCACCCGCTCGATGGCCGTACTTCCCGCGAACACCAGCCACCCGATCGCCAGGATGATCCCCACGACACCCACCGCGTACGGCAGGCCGAACGTGTCGCGCAACATGCCTCCCGCCGCGGCCGCGATCACGGCGAGAATGATGGCGAGCAGCAACAAGTAGCACAGCTCGAAGAGTCCCCACCCCCGACCGAGCAGCTCGCGAAAGAAGCGTCGGTAGTCATAGTGCTGGAACACGCGCGCGAACTCGAAGCTCACCGCGCACACGGCGCTCCAGACGATGGTGGAGACGAGCATCGCCACGAGCCCGGCCGCGGGTCCCAGCCGGAGGAAGAACTCGGCGATCTCGCGGCCCGTGCCGTACCCGCCGGCGATCACGACCGACTGGAAGACGAATCCGGGGAGGAGGTACCGCTGGAACCAGCTCGAGGGCGACGGTGGCGTGGCCATGGGCGCCAAAGATGGGGCCGGCCGGGTCACGTCGCCAGCACTCGCTCGCCCCTGCCCCGCTCCACCAGGTGGAGAGGGGGACGTCACGCCGGGGAATTGGGAAGCGAAGAGGCTGGTTTCCCCTTCAACTCCGATTGACTAGTATCTTCCGGTCCCCCAGCCCACGGAGCTTCGCCATGCGTCCGACCATTCGCGCCATCGCCGTTCCGCTCTTACTCGCCGCCGTCGTTCCCGCCGTTCGCGCGCAATCCGCCAAGAGCGTGATGGACCACATGCTCGCCGAATACGAGCGCCGCGCCGAGGGCGTGAATGACTACACGCTCGTTCAGGAGACGATGGGGTTGACCATGGTCATGTACATGGTCAAGGAGACGGTGAACGGCCATCCGGTCTTCCACGCGAAATCCACCTCGGTCATGGGCGCGCCGACGCCGCAAGCGCAGGGCGCGAAGACCCAAGCGAGCGCGCTCCCTACCGACGACATGTACGCGATGGCCGACCAACTGGCGGCGCATGCCGAATACGCCGGCCGGGAGACAATCGACGGGAATGAGACTCACGTCATCGTCCTGAACGATCTGTCCGGCCTGCAACTCACGAAGGCGCAGCCGTCCGACGGCCACGAGTTCGCCATGAAGCGCGGGAAGATGTGGGTGGACGGCAAGCTCTGGGTGCCGCGTCGCATGGAATTCGAGGGCACCATGAAGACGGAGAACGGGACGTCCGACATCACGACGACCGTGAACCTCAGCGATTATCGTGACGTGAACGGCGTGCTCCAGGCCTACCACACCACAATGCAGGTGTCGGGTCTCGCGGGGGCGATGAGCCCCGAGATGCGAAAGCAGATGGCGGATCCCGAAACGCAAAAGAAGCTCGCCGAGATGAAGAAACAACTCGCCGAGATGCCGGAAGCCCAGCGGGCCATGGTGGAGAAGATGATGAAGGGCCAGCTTGAACAGCTCGAGAAGATGTCCGCCAGCGGAGGTGACGCCATGACGTTCGAGACCGTCGTCAAGGAGGTCCGGGTGAACGCCGGACCGCCGAAGGACCAGCACTAGCCCCATGACGCGACACCCGCTCGCTCCCGCCCTCCTCGCGCTCGCCGCGTGTTCCCCGGGAGGGGGCGAGACCGCAGCTATCGTCGAGCCCACGCCATGCCTGGTGGCGATCGCGGCAACGTGCGCGCAAACGGGAAACCTGTCGATCGCCAGCCAGCCAATGCCGGCGGCCCTCAAAGCGCTAGCGGACCAGGGTTACAAGATCGTCGTGTCGACCCGGGGCTCCCACGAGCTGAACTGGGACGAGCGGGCGACGGTCGAGTCTCTCGGCATGACCTTCGTGGAGATTCCGATGGAGAACCCGGTCATGGCGATCACCGACCAGGAGGTCGCCGAGCTGGATGCCGTGTTGCGCCAGGGCCAGCGCACGCTGCTGCACTGCGCGACCGGCAACCGCTCGGCGGGCCTGTGGGGGGTGTGGCTCGCGGAGCGGCGGGGCGTCAAGCGCGCCGAGGCCCTGCGACTCGCCACCAAGGCCGGGATGGGCGGCGTGCGGGCGGCGGTCGAGCACCGTCTCCACTGAGCGGGCACCGCGCCTCGATCCGGGAGGCAAGTACGGGACCGTGAGGCCGGCACGTCGGCTGGGGGGTATACGTGATCGGTACTCGGAAGCGACGAATGGAAGAGACGCACGCAGACGCAGCTGATCCTCCGAACGGCCGGCACGCGTTTCCCGTTGGGCTGGCAACCCGACTTGCGACCCTCACCGCCGCGCTGGCCGTGGTGTTGGTCCTCGGCGCCACGGAAATCGCGCTGCGCTGGTCGGAACGGTCCCGTCTCGAAGACGCCCGGCGTGAAGCGCTGACGGTTGGAGCGACGCTCTCGTCCTACCTCACCCGCGTGGCCGCGCGCGGCCAGCGGGACAGCATTCTCGACGCGTTCACGCACTGGGCGCGCAACGACATCTCGGGAACCAACGCGACGGTGTACCTCGTGCAGCGCGGACAGTTGGTCACGCTGACGGCGGTCGACAGTACGGTGCTCACCGAGGCCGATCCGCTCGACAGCGTGGCGTTCGCGACTCGGACGGAGCAGACGGCCTTGGTGCGATCCCCGGAACCGACCTGGCGGATTGCGCTGCCCCTGGGCGGCCCGCCGCCGTTCGGCGTGCTGGACGTGCGCGTCTCCACGCAGCGGTTGGAGAGTTGGGCCCGGACGGAGCGGCGCCGCGGCTATGCCCTCGCGCTCGCGTCCGCCCTCCTGGTGGCGGTGGCGGTCGCGTGGCTCATGGTGCGCTGGGTAGGCCGGCCGCTCGGTGCCCTGGGACAGGTGATGACGGCCACCCGACAGGCCACCGGCTGGGGACCGGAGGCTCCGGAGATGGGCCCGCGCGAGTTCCGCACCCTGGCCCAGCGGTACAACGCGCTCCGCGCGGCGCTCATTCGCCGCGAGCGGGAGAGCGAAGCGCGCGGCGCGTTGCTGGCGCTGGAGGAACGGACCCGCACCGTCGACCGCTTGGCGGCCATGGCGGAAACGAGCGCCAGCTTCGCCCACGAGGTGGGCACCCCGCTCAACACCGTACGGGGCCACTTGCAGCTGCTCCGCTCCGACATCGCCGCCGCGCCCGACGCCCCCGGTCAACGGATCGATCTCGTCCTCGAGCAGCTGGCCCGCGTCACCGCGATCGTGCGAGACGGCGTCGACCGATACGTGTGGCCGACGCCGGCACCGGCGGCGGTCGACCTCGCGGGGCTCGCCCGGCGCGTCCTCCAGTTCCTCGAGCCCTCGTTCGCGGCGGCCGGCGTCACGGTGGAGCTGGGTGCCGCCGACGGCGTACCGGTGCGAGCGCAGTGCGACCCGGACATGGTCCAGCAGATCATGCTGAATCTCCTCAAGAACGCCGTCGAAGCCACAGGGAGCGGTGGCCAGGTGACCGTCACCGTGGACCGGCACGAGGATCGAGCGTGTATCACGGTTTCCGACGACGGGCCCGGCCTCTCGGAGGCCGTGCGGTCGCGGTTGTTCGATCCCTTCGCCACCACCAAGGGACCCGATGGCACGGGACTCGGATTGGTCATCAGCCGCCGGTTGGCACGCGCGCAACGCGGCGACTTGGAGCTACTCTCGAGCAACCGCGGGGTCGCGTGGCGTTTGACGCTCCCGTCCGCCGGGGACGGAATGGAGGAACCGCGTTGACCACCGGCGGCCAGGTCCTGATCGTGGACGACGATGCGGCGGCCTGCCAGCTCCTCGCGGAGGTGCTGACGCGGGAGGGGCACACCGTGCAAACGGCGTTGAGCGTTGCCGACGCGCTGGAGCACATCGCCACGCACGGGATGTTCGACGCGGTCGTGACCGACTTGCGTATGCCCAAGGCGAGCGGCATGGACCTCTTGCGCCGCGTGCGGGATCAAGATCCCGACGCGATCGTGATCGTCGTAACCGCTTTTGGGGACGCCGCCGTCACGGCGGAGGCCATCCACGCGGGCGCGTACGATTTCATCAGCAAGCCGTACGACCTCGGCGCCGTGCGCGCGACGGTTGCGCGGGCATTGGAGCGGCGCCGGCTCGCCCGGCAGCAGCGCGTCGCCAGCACGGACAAGGACGCCGAGCCGTCCGGCCGGGCAGCCTCGGGTCCGATGCTTGTCGGGCGCAGTCCCGGTATCATCGACGTCGTGAAGACCCTCGCGCGCGTCGCGCGCTCGCAGGCCACCGTGCTACTCCAGGGAGAGAGCGGAACCGGGAAGGAGCTCGCGGCGCGCACGCTACACCATCTGTCCGACCGGGCCCGCAAGCGTCTGGTGGTGGTCAACTGCGGCTCGCTTGCCGAGACACTGCTGGAAAGCGAGCTGTTCGGCCACGTCAAAGGAGCCTTTACCGGAGCCGTCGGC
>CAYWNR010000178.1:0-6107 GCA_964459705.1 uncultured Gemmatimonadaceae bacterium
CCATCGTGATCGCCACGCCGAAAGAGGCATAGAACCAGAAATCCCACCACTTGATGCGCCACCCCAGCGCCACCGCCTCCTCCTCGTTTAGCGAGATAGTGAAGAAACGCCGCCGCAGCCACCAGTGGAACAGGCCCACGGCCAGGAAGGCCGACGCCAACCTGGGGATCGTCGGCCAATCCACCCAGAGGATGCTGCCGACCAACGCCTCCTTGATCAGGTCGGCACCCGTCGGCGTGCGCTCCGCCACGAGAATCGAGGCCGCGGAGGCAACGACGAACACGATGCCGATGATCGCTTCCTGGGGCACGCGCCGTTTGGCCCTGCTGGTACGGGTCAACGCGAAGATGAAGGCGCCGAGCGTGGTGGCGGTCAACGCGAACACATGCCCGAGCAACGAGTGCGGCGCGACGTCGAACAGCAAGCCGCTTGTACTGCCCAGCGCCGCCATCTGCGCGAGGGAGAGGTCCACGAAGATGACCTCGCGCGCGATGATGTGGATACCGAGATAGGCGAACATCGCCACCAGCAGCATACAGGCGACCAAGGGCGCCACCATGACCAGCACGAGCTCGGACATGCGCCATACCTCCGGCCGGAAAGGGTTAGGGACGGTCGCCGAACGCGCGCGTGAGCTCGTCGATCCACAGCGTCACGAGATCGATGTACGTCCCCGTGCTCGGAGCACCGTCCACGTTGGACGGGACCACCACGGCAGTCGCCCTAGTACGACTCGCCACCATACGCACTTGCTGGCGGTCGAAGTAGTTGGTGGACAACAAGACCGGCACGTTCCGCTCGCGCATCAGGGAGATGATCTTCGCCACGTGCCCCGGTGTCGGTGGGATGCCCGGCTTCGGCTCGATGAACTCGATGCAGGGGACGCCGAATGCCCGGGTGAAGTAGCTCCATTCCTTGTGGTAGCACACCATCTCGCGTCCCCGGAACGGCCGGGCGCGAGCGAGCCAGCCACCCACTCGCTCGACGAGCGGGCGTCCCTGATACCGCTCCTGCGACAGAAACGTCCAGAGCCGCCCCTCGTAGTCGAGATCGGCGAGCAGGTCTGTTCCAAGCAGGTCCACCAGCTCGTCGCCGACGTACGCCCGCATCAGCCGCTCCTTCCATTCCGCGAACCGTTGGTCGTACACGTCGCAGCCGTCGGGATCCACGCGCCGCAGGCCGGTCAGGATGTTGCGGCCGATGACGATCGCGTTCGCGGGCTCGGTCCAGATGTGGGGGTTGCCGTAGATGTGGGTGTCCCCCTCAGAGCGGCTCACGGTGGCCGGAACCTCGACGAGCTTGATGCCCGCCGCGACGGCCACGAAGCCCGGCGCGCCGCTCGCGATCTTGTTGTTGTTCGCCTTGTCGAGCAGCGCCGGCAACCAGAGCTCCAGATCCAGCCCCGTCGTTATCAGCATGTCGGCTCGCCGCGCGACCAGCACTAGGCTCGGCTTGGGTTGGACGAAGTGGGGATTCTCGGCGCCATCGGCGAGAGCCACCACCTCGGCGCGGTCGCCAGCGATTTGGCGCGCGATGTCAGCGTAGGTGGTGAGGGACGCCACCACCCGGAGTTTGTCTTGCGCGAGCAGTGTCGGAAACGGGAGGACAGTGGCGAGCCCGAGCAGGGCAAGCCACGTTCGCAGCGATCGCCTGGTCATGATCATCATTTCAGTATGCCTCGTGCTTGTGGGGCCCAACGGACCAGACCAACTGGAGAACCAGGCGGTCCGCATGATCTCTGGCGCCCGAGAGACCGGGCACCGACTCGTGCTGCCACTCGACGCGGCCGAACACCCATTCGCTCTGCCACCACGTGGCGTAGCCGCCGGCCTGCCAGACGTGCGTGGCCCCGTCCAGCCGCTGGACGGCGTCGAACCGTCCGCCCACGTACAGCCGCCGCGAGAGTTGCAGCTCGGCGCCGGCATAGCCTCCGTACCGCGTTTCCCCCAGACCCGCGGTCCGGCGACGGACGGCGAATCCCTCGCCGCGCACGGTGAAGGAGCGGTAGAGCGCCCGTTCCGGCGGTCGCCACGTGAAGCGGACGTCGCCGCCGAAAACGCGCGTGGCGACGTTGCTGTCGGGGTTCTCGCCGTACAGCACCGTGGCGCCCAGCTGGACGTAGGTAGAGCGACTCAGCTGCCAGAAGTTGTTGACGTGTGCCAGGGCCGAGAGTCCACCGCCCCCGCTCCCGAACAGGGTCTCGTTGTCTGCCAGGGACGCCTGTCCCCACAGCTCGTGCACGCCGTGCCCTGGGGAGGCCACCGGTAGGATCGCGTAGAGACTCACGCCGTTGCCGACCAGGCCGTGGTGGCCGAAGTACTCCGTAATGACCAGCGGGAACTCGGTTCCGGGCAGGGCGTGGAGATGCCACCTGTTCAACTCGCCGGCCTGCTGGCGAAAGCGGCCGACGTCCAACCGGACTCCGCCCGGCAGACCCGTCCAGTACGCGTATCCCTCTTCGATCTCCACATGCGCACCGAAGGAGGCGAAGATCTTCGTGTTCGTGTACGGATCGAGCGGGGCCTGCAACGAGATGGCGAACTCCCGGATCTCGACGTTGTTCCGCTGTGGACCGGGGCGGAACGCGCGCGCGCGCACGTCGGCGGTGGCGCTGAGCTCCGGATTCAGCTGATTCAGACTCCGGGACCGAAGCGCAAACTCCTGTGGCGTGGTGTCGGACGGCTCATCAGGGACGAGAGCGCGCGCGCGGGCGCGCAGGGCGCTCAACTCGCCGGAAGCCGTTGTCGTGTCACGTCGCTCGGCGGCGAGGCGCGCGACCAGCCGCCGCAACGAGTCGATTTGTGCCTCGAGCCCCGCGACCCGCCGCTCGAGCGAATCGCGACGCTCCGGTTCCTGGGCCGCGAGGCTCGGGACCAACGCGCCACAGCATGCGACTGCGGAAATGATCAGGACGTGCCTGCGCATGTCCGAACTCCCCTATCAGGGCAATGCGTGAACGCCGCTGCGGCCTCTCACCACGGAGAGCGACGCGACAGCGACGGAAGCGAAGGGCCTGCTAGGTGAGGGGAGGGGCGCGGACGCGATTGGCGCGGCTGACCGTCCCGGCGGGCGCGGTTCGGGCCGACGGACCGGGAACCGGAGAGCGAGCGACGCGGGGACAGCCCTGGGGTTCGACCTCACGCGGAACCGTCATGCCGAGCGAGGCGAGGCACGCCAGGCACACGTCCACGCGCCGGACGACATCCTGGTCGGTGCCCGGAACGGTCAGCGACGGCCGCACCACCTCCGCCGCGGCCGCGGGACGGTCGTGCAGGAACGGATGAGCGACGGGGACGAAGGTGACCGCGGCCAGTTGCATCACCCCCGCCGCGGGCATCGCGTAGCGCCACGTTCTCGCGCCGCGTCTCAGCATGCGATGTCAGTGCCCCACACCACTCGACCGTCAGAACTGCGCGGAAACCCGGGCCCTACCAGGAATTACAACAACGCGAGTCGGCATGGTCGTGATCGACCCTACCGCCAGCCACCCATTGCCCCAGTTTTATAGTGTAAGATGTGTTCAAAAAGGTATAATCAACTCTTAAGTGTCGTTCATATACCATTGTTCTGGTTGAATTTCGTTGAGAGTGTCCCGGATTGCAGGCGAGAGCAACCTGATGAACGAGACCGATCAACTGAACGTGGGTTCCCGACTGCGGAGTTTGCGCCAGCAACGGGGCCTGTCCATGCAGCTGCTCGCGGAGCGGTCCGGCCTCTCGGTGAACGCGATTGGCCGCGTCGAACGGGGCGAGAGTTCGCCCACGGTGTCGTCGCTGCAGCGCTGTGCCCGCGCGCTCGGAGTATCCGTGACCGCCTTCTTCGAGACGCAGCCGCAACGCTCCACCATCGTGGTGCGGCGGAACCGCCGTCCACGGTCCCAAGGGGACGGCGTGCTCGTCGAGAGTCTCGGGGCGGGCCTCGAGGGACAGCGCCTCGGGCCGTTCCTCATCACGGTCATGCCCGGGGCCGGTGGCGAACGGCCGATCGCGCACGAGGGAGAGGAATTCGCGCACTGTGTGGAGGGTGAGGTGGAGTATCTGGTGAGCGACGCATGGCACCGACTCGAAGCCGGCGATAGCCTGCTGTTCCTGGCCTCCCAACCGCATGCCTTCCGGAACACCAGCCTGGAGCGGGCCGTGGTGCTGCTCGTGGTCCAGGCCTCCAACGAGGACATCGGCTTCACGCAGCAACAACATCTGATGCGCGCCAGTGGGTTCGTTCCGGTCCAGGGTCCTCCGACCATGCAGGACCATGCCGGCACCGGACACGCACAGGGGCGCGCGAGCGACGGGGAGTGACGATGACGACGAAGCGGTTGGGCATCAATAGCAGGCTGGTCCACGGGGGATACCACCCCGACGCGACCGGCGCGGTCAACGTGCCGATCTACCAGACATCCACGTTCGCCTTCCGCGACGCCGCCCACGGCGCGGCCGTGTTCGCGGGCACAGAACCCGGCTACATCTACACCCGCATCGGCAACCCCACGATCGGCGCCTTCGAGGCCTGCGTCGCCGAGTTGGAGAACGCGGTGGGCGGGGTCGCCACCAGCTCGGGACTCGGCGCCGTCAGCACCCTGTATATGACCGTGCTCGCGCAGGGAGCCCATCTGGTGAGCACCGCCGCCGTGTACGGCCCCAGCCGGGGGCTCATCGAGAAGCACTTCGTGCGCTTCGGCGTGACCGCGTCATTCGTGGACACGTCCGCCCTGGACAATCTGCGCGCCGCTATCCGGCCCGACACGCGGCTGGTGTATATCGAGAGCCCCTCCAACCCCGCCATGCAGGTGACGGACATCGCCGGTGCCGCCCAGATCGCCCATGAGCACGGGTGCCTGCTGGCGGTGGACAACACCTTCGCCAGTCCCTACCTCCAGCAGCCGCTGGACCTCGGCGCGGACATCGTGCTCCACTCGGTCACCAAGTTCATCAACGGTCACGCCGACCTGGTCGGCGGCATCCTGGTGGCGAAGGACGAGGAACTACTCGATCGACTGCGAAACGTGATGGTGACCATGGGGTGCAACATGGATCCTCATCAGGCGTTCCTCGCGCTCCGCGGTCTCAAAACCCTCGGGCTCCGCGTGGAGCGGGCGGAGGCGGGCGCCCTGGCTATCGCGCGGTGGCTGGAGGCGCACCCGAAAGTGCGGAGCGTCCGGTACATCGGCCTCCCCTCCCACCCGCAGCACGAGGTAGCCAAACGCCAGATGCGGGGGTTCGGCAGCATGCTCGCCTTCGAGCTGACGGGCGGGCTGGAGGCCGGCCGGCAGCTGATGAACCACGTCAAACTCGCCACCCTGGCTGTTTCGCTCGGTGGCGTGGAAACCCTGATCGAGCATCCGGCCTCGATGACGCACGCGGGGATGTCACGCGACGCTCGTGAAGCCGCCGGTTTCACGGATGGCTTGGTGCGCTATTCGGTGGGTATCGAGGATGTGGACGACCTCATTGCGGATCTGAACCAAGCGCTGGAGACCGCATAACGGGGGGAGCGCGCCGCATCCAGGTGCGGAGGAGGGGACGATGCGAGACAAGCCGCTTTCCGGTCTGCGAATCGGCATCTTCGGAAAGGGAGGCGCCGGCAAGAGCACCGTGACCGTGTTTCTGGCGCGGGCGTTACGCGAGCTGGGCTACCCCGTCGTCGTGCTGGACGCGGATTCGACGAACGTGGGGCTAGCAGCGGCGCTGGGCGCCGATCGGGAGCCGGATCCCCTGCTGGCGCATTTCGGCGGGATGGTGTTCAGTGGCGGCGCGGTCACCTGTCCGGTGGACGATCCGACCCCACTTCCCGGTGCCGAGCTCCGGTTGGAGGACCTGCCCTCTCGCTTCGTCGCACGAAGCCCCCATGGAATCCACCTGTTGGTTGCCGGCAAACTCGGCAAACTCGGGCCCGGAGCCGGCTGCGACGGCCCCGTCACGAAGATCACCAGGGATCTGCGGCTGCACCACGACAAGGGCGACCCAGTCATGGTGGTGGATCACAAGGCGGGGTTCGAAGACGCGGCCCGCGGCGCAGTGACTGCCGTGGACTGGGCGATCACAGCCGTGGACCCCACGACGGCGGCGATCCAGATGGCGTGGCACCTCGCGGGCACCGTCGCGGAGATC
>CAYWNR010000178.1:6207-7269 GCA_964459705.1 uncultured Gemmatimonadaceae bacterium
ACTGAGATGGTCTTCGACTCATGGAGGAGATGATGGCGAACCAAGCGCTCATAGACGGACTGAACCAACAACTCGGTCGGGAAATCACAACGTTCCTCCGCTATATGACCCAGGCGGCGGCCATCGCGAAGTTCGAGCACAAAAGCGTTCGAACGATGTACCTCGAGGAGGTGACCGACGAGGTCGGGCATGCGCAATACCTCATGAACCAGATCATCATGTTGGGTGGCGTCCCCAAACCCGAGATCCACTACGAGCCACCACCACGCGACGTCCGGGAGATGCTGCGCTGCGACGCGTCCCAAGAGCAGACCGACGTGCAAAACTACGTCCGGCTCGCGGCGCTCGCGGAACAGGACGGGTTGTACGCGCTGAAGCTGAAGATGGAGGAGCAGGCGGCGGATGAGGACGAGCACGGCTGGGAAATGCGACGAGCCGTTGGCTGAGAGGGGGCGACCATGACGGAACGACTGGTGGCGCACGACGTGTTCAGTTTCCTGCGGCCGGAGCAGGTCGATGCGATCAGCAAGCGGGCCGAACGCATCACCTATGCGGCCGGCGCCACGGTGTACGAACGGGGCGCCAAGGCCGAGTACCTCTACACCGTGCTCGATGGCGAGGTCACGCTGCGTCTGCCCGGAACGGGCGGATTCAGCGTGGTCATCGATCAGGTGCGGAAAGGCGACATGTTCGGCTCGTGCGCCTGTTTCCAGCGGGACTCCTACGCGTTGACCGCGCAATGCGCCAAGGACTCGGCGCTGCTCAGAATCGAGAGCTCGGCGCTGAAAGAACTGATGGACAACGACCTGATGATGGGATACGCCCTGCAGACGCGGCTCTCCGCCATCTACTTCGGGCGATACATCGACACGATGAGGAAGCTCCAGGCGATCACGCTGAGCCTGCCGATCGAGGTCGGTTGACGCAGCCCGCGTATCGTGGGAACGATGGCAGGTAGAAGCACATGAACGACGATCTGCTCTTCCGGCCCCTCCGGTTGGGATCGTTGCGCTTGCCCAATCGCGTCGTCATGACGACGGTGAAGCTGGGCTACGCCACGGA